>CAJOQA010000066.1 GCA_905236465.1 uncultured Treponema sp. | reverse complement strand
GCTAAGGCTAAAGACCTTGTTTCAAAGATAAAAACTGAAGAATTGATTCCACTCCTCTACGGAGTTGACAGTTCAGATGTTGTTCAGCAGGTTGGTGCAGTTGCAACTTCTACCCCAGGTTCTGCCGGTCAGACCACTGCAAGTTTGCAAAGCTACGGCATACCTTCAGCCCTTTTAGCAGATGGGCCTGCCGGTCTCCGCTTAGCAAAAGAGTACCAGGCTGATAAGGATAGTGGCAAAATATACTTCGATGGAATCTCCCAGTCTATCTGTGGCGGGTTCTTTGCCCAGGACCACCACAGGCAAAATACAGTTACCCGTTACCAGTACTGCACGGCCTTCCCTGTGGGTACCCTTTTGGCCCAAAGTTGGAACTTGGAGCTTTTAAAAGAAGTGGGCCTTGCCGTTGCACGGGAGATGAAGGAATTTAACATAAACTTCTGGCTTGCCCCAGGAATGAATATCCAGCGTAACCCCCTTTGTGGCCGTAACTTTGAGTACTATTCTGAAGACTCTCTTGTAAGCGGAAAATGTGCCGCTGCCATAACTTCAGGGGTTCAGGAAAAAGCTGGTTGCTTTACTACAATAAAGCACTATGCTTGCAACAACCAAGAAGATAACCGCGTTGGTGTTGATGTGGTTGTCAGCGAACGAACCCTACGTGAAGTCTACCTAAGAGGCTTTGAGATTGCAATAAAAGAAAGTCAGCCAGGTGCAATTATGACTTCTTACAATCTTATAAATGGACTTCATTCTGCAAACAACGGCTACCTATGCACGGATGTCGCAAGAAAAGAGTGGGGCTTTAAGGGCCTTATCATGACAGACTGGGCTACAACCTTTGACTTTGGCGGTTCCCTTGCCTGGAAGTGCATAAAAGCAGGGAACGATTTGATTATGCCAGGCTCCAACAAATTCGACAGGGACAACATAAAGGAAGCTTTAAAAAATGGAGATTTAACGGAAGCCGATATCCGTTCCTGTGCAGAACGCATAGTCTCCCTTTTGCTTGCTTGTAAGTAGGGGCTGCTTTTTGAAACTTGATTCCCCATTTTTTTTCTAAAATTTATGGCGGAATCTCGATTTATTGCCGAATTTGAAGTATAATCTAAATATATAGCCTCTGCTGAGGTTTGCAAAACTGAATTTTAGGAAGGTTTATTGATGAATTCTCCTGCTGCTATTGCCAACTTATATGCTGATACAGGTGCTGCTAAGACACATCTGCCTTTAGGAAAAATGTTTGTTCTTGCAATTTTTGCAGGTGCCTTTATAGCTCTCGGCGGACTAGGCTCTTCCATAGCCTCATTCGGGGTACCTGGTGCTATCGGAAGGATTTTAAGCGCTTTGGTTTTCCCTATAGGGCTGATGATGGTTCTTGTTGCCGGCGCAGAGCTTTTTACAGGAAACTGCTTGATTATTGTTTCTGTTATGGAAAAAAGAGCTACCTGGCTTGGAATGCTCCGCAACTGGGGTGTCGTTTACTTAGGAAACTTTATTGGTGGGGTCGTAATAGCTGCCCTCGCTGTTTTTGGTCATACTTTGGATATTTTTTCGGGCACTGATTATGCAAATGCGGTTGTAAAAGTTGCCATGACCAAGGTAAACCTTCCATTTTTGGATGCCTTTATCCGTGGAATTCTTTGCAACGTAATGGTTTGTGTTGCAGTTTGGGTTTCCTTTGCAGCAGCTGACCTAGCAGGTAAAGTCTTGGCCCTTTGCTTACCCGTTTTCCTCTTTGTTCTTTGTGGATTTGAGCACTGTATTGCAAATATGTATTTTATTCCCGCAGGAATCTTTGCTTCTATGGAATACCAAATCCATGCTAGCAATTTGAGCTGGCTTTCATTCTTGCTGCACAACCTCATTCCTGTAACGTTAGGAAATATTGTCGGCGGTTCCGTTTTAGTAGGACTTGGTTATTGGTTTGCTTATTATTCATGTTGTCGTGATAAATAATCTATGTTAGTAAACTTTAAGGAACTTCTTTGTGCTTTTTCCGATGCCCTTGACTTTGTAGAAAGTGACCTTTTCGGTCTTAAAAAGGATCACGGAAAGCATGTTGCTTATATGGCTGCAAAAATGGGTTTGCATGCAGGGCTTTCTTCTGATGAAATTTCAGATTTAATGGCTTGTGCTCTCTTGCATGACAATGCCCTTTGCGATTTAAGTCAGGGAAATAAGCAAGAAGATGTTAATACAGTCTTAAATTCTCCAGGACTTGCTGCCCACTGTATTCAGGGTGAAAGCAACATTTCTAAGATGGTTTTTTATGAAAATGTTAAGGATGTTGTTCTTTACCACCATGAATGGGGTAATGGTGGAGGTCCCTTTCATAAGACTTATCAGGAAGTTCCTTTTTTTTCCCGCTTAATTCACCTAGCTGATGTTATAGACATTACCTTTTACACTCAGGATTTGTTGGAGCAGGGGCAGAGAGAAGAGGCTGTACTTGACTTCCTTCAGGAAACTCGTAATAGTGTTTTTGATGAAGAAACAGTTTCTCTTTTTGAAAAGTGCATAGAAGAAGGCATAATTGGAGAGTTAGACTCTGTAAATGCCAACTACCTAATCAATGAAGTATTCCCAAATTCAATGAGAGATTTTGACTTTGATGACATAATCAATATAGGTCTTATGTTCTCAACAATAATCGACTATAAATCTTCATTTACAAAGATGCATTCATCAGGTATAGCCCAAAAAGCCTTGGATATGGCCCGCTACTATAAATGGGATAAGGAAACCCAGGCAAAGTATTTTTTAGCTGGCTCCCTGCATGACATTGGAAAACTTGCAATAAATACAGCTGTTTTGGAAAAGCCAGGTAAACTTACTGATGAAGAATTTGAGCACATAAAGAACCATGCTCAAATTACCTGGCACGTTTTACATAGAATTCATGGTTTTGAAGATATAACGGAGTGGGCTGGAAACCATCACGAACGTCTTAACGGTACAGGCTACCCCAATGGAAAAAGCGGATTGGACTTAGATTATGAGTCAAGGCTTCTAGCCTGCATAGATGTCTATCAGGCCCTTCGCGAAGACCGCCCCTACCGTGCTGGCATGACACATGAAAAGGCAATGCGAATTCTTTACGAAGAGGCAGCCGCTAACAAACTAGACGGTCAGTGCGTAGGTGATATAGATATCGTTATGAAGGAAACCTAGTCTGAATAAACAGTAAAACCTTGTGTCGAAGGCTTTTCTTGTTCAGCTTCTTCTTCAACTATTGATTTTTTTATTTCATCAAGACAGGCATCTAAAATGTTTAATGCCTGATTTACACCCATGCTTACTTCAGGCGTAATATCTTCAATTTCCTGCAGTCCGTCAAAAATGGCGTTGTAGCCCTTGTTCATCTTTCTGTAGTTTTCTCTGCTGATTTTCATTGCATGCCTCCTAACACTGTCAATTGAGCCTGCTGTCATATTGAGCATAGCGAAATATCTAAATTCTTCTTCATTATGATATTTTTATTGCATTTTTTCAACTTGATTTTATTTGATTCTGTGTTAAATTCCTAAGTGGTGAAAAATTTATTAAAGATTTTTTTTGACTATTATAGGGAGAATGCCACTCTTTTACAGGAACATAGGAAGAATTTAACCTCCTATAACTTCCGTTTTCTTTGGATATTTAATATTCTTTCAACTATTATAATGTTCGGCCTTACTGTAGTCTCTTTTTTACCTGCAAACGTCTACTTCAATAAAAGCAACTACCATATTTTTTACTCGTCCTTTTTTGCTGTCTTTTTATTTATAACAATTATGATTCTTCTTTTTAAGAAGATTTCAAGTAAACATCCTCTTCCCTTAATCTATCTTTATATATTCACAATGCACCTCTTTGCAATCTCAATGTGCCTTCTTTCAAGGCACCCCGACCCCTATACCCTGACCCTTTGCTACCTGATACTTTTCCCTATTTGCATAATGGATGACACAGCCAGGTTATTTGCTGCTAATATTTTTATAGCTGCGGTTGCTGTAATTTTTTCATATAAATTTAAGACTTCTGGAAACTTTGTAACAGACCTAATAGACTGTATTATCTTTTCTTTAGTAGGTGCTTTTGCTGGTTCCTTCTTTCGTAACAGATATTTGCGCTATGCAGACAGCAAAGCTCACGAACATGATCACGACATGGAATTGCTTGTAGCTAAGAACGAAGCAAAGTCTTCTTTTCT
>CAJOQA010000065.1 GCA_905236465.1 uncultured Treponema sp. | reverse complement strand
GGTGGTGGAATAAGTCTTTCTGATAATGTTACTTTTAAGATGTACGGTGGCTCAATTACAGGCAACGAAGCAGGGAATTATGGCGGGGCTATTTTTTTGGATAAAAATGTTGATGCCTATATCTACGGTGGCAGTATAGAAAATAACTCTGATTCTACAGGCTCACAAATATATATAAATGATGAATATTCTTGTGAGCTTGTAAACAAGCTTTAAAAGGTAGCAGAGGCAAGTCATGCCCCCACCGTTAGTTTTTTTGGCACCCCATTACAGCTTGGACGCAAAACTGTCGCGCTCTGATGGTGGTATATTGAGTGCATTCATTACATCTGTAATAGAGAGGTGCAGATTTTCCATCATCATTCTAATAGTTTTACGTTCTTGTTCCAAACCTTGTTCTAGACCTTGTTCTAGACCTTGTTCTAGACCGCGTTCCAAGCCTCTTTCCTCGCCAATGCGGATTCCCTCTGCGAGAGACTCTTCCTTCTGTGCGGCAACGTCAACCGCGTAGTCGTATTCCATCGTAAGCATGTTGATTACCTCCGTCGATTTTCTTTCAAGATATCCGTGAAGGATTCCCCGCCCGATTGCCTCTTTTACCGCCCAGGTCAGGGGCTCTTCCTTCCCCTCTCCGCGGGCTTTCCTGACCAAGTCTATGAACTGGGAGTACTGCCTTAACGCTCCGCATTTTGCAAGCAGGGCATCACCCTTGCCAATGTTTATGTTGTACACCTTCACCACAAGCTCAAGCGGAACCTCGGAAGGCTTTTTTCCTCCGGGATAGGTGAAGGAGTCGGAAAGCCTCATCTCGTCTTCCGCCGGGTAGTCGTCCGTTCCGTTGTAGAGCACGTAGAACTCTGGCATAGGTATCTGCACCCGGCTCCGGTAGTACTTCTTCTTGGGCGGGACTATCTTCTCGTAAATCCTTGCCACATAGTCAAGGAGGCGGAGTGGCATGTTGCGGTTTATAGTTGACTGGTGCTCTATCAGGACTACGACCTGGCCGTTCACCTGCATGGCAACGTCGTTGGCGTAGCTCATGTACATGGCACTCTCAAGCATCTCGGGCACAAGCTCCGTGTCCTCAGGCCTTAGGCTTGTCACGTGGAGGGCATTGTAGAGCGATATGAAATTCTCCTTGGCCGTTATGTCCTTTCCGAACAGGTCAACGAACACGCTGTCCTTTACCTTGCGGTTTTCACCTTCAGCTACCATGCCTCTGCTTTCCTCCTTCAAATATATTATAATACAATCTCAGGGAAAAGTGAACTGCTTTTTTAATTGCGAGAAATTGTCAATAGCTGTGGATTGAAGTTTGAATCGGCTTAAGTTTAAGCGACTTCCTTCAACTCCCTATTTTCAAATTTTATATCTTTAACGACAAGCTCAAGCTTTTTAAAGCCCTTCAATTACCGCCAGCCTTTTTCCATGAAAGTAAGTGAGGGAATGTATCATGCAAACTAGACAGTCATGCTGAACAAATGTGAAACATCTAGTGTGCAGCATGACTGATACGGGAATGGTTATTTTGATTCCTCGACAGTGCTCGGAATGACATGGAAACTATGCGGCAATCGCTTTATGCAGGTGTGAAACAAATTCTGTAACAGGAACTATATTTCCATCGAACAGGTCTGTAAAGTCCAGGGACTTGAAGGGATCATCCTTAATAAGGTTTTTAACTTCTATATCACCATTTTGAAGGACAAATGTCACAATCTGATGTAAAAATTCTTCCTGCGCAGGATTGAAGTTGTATTTTGAAAGGTATTCGCTTAAAAGTTTTGTTACAGCCTCAGGATTTAAACCGACAATCCTTCGGACAAAAGCCCCTAGAGGCGCGCCTTCGGAAATAGCATCGTAATCTTCCTGGGTACCAAGTTCCTCGCACAGAATATGCTGCAAATCCTGAATGTCCTTTTCATTCAAAGGCTCAATGTTCTTGATTTTGTTTACGGCTTCACAATCCGTGCTTTCGGCAAGGTAGTCAATTACCCGCTGCTTGTAATTCTTAAACTGTGGGTTGATATGCTTGCCGCTTTTTTCAATTACTTCATCTTTGAAATTTGTCTCAACAAGTTTCTTCTTAGAACCCTCCAGGTACTTAATTAAATCGCGCACTTCTGTTCGCACTAGTTCTAATTTAGAAACTGTAACTTCCTTCCAGAATTCTGTTGAAAGAAAAGTCTTAAGCATTTCAGACTTTGCCTTGATTTGGGGAATTGTCTGCATATCAAGCAGTTGGGAAATAATCGTCGTAACTTTTTGCAGGGGCCTGCTGTAATCTTCGTTTCCAATTAAGTGAGAAAGTTCAATATTGAACAGCCAGACATCAAAAACTTTTGCACTAGAGTCTCCGCTAATCGGGTCAATCAGCGGACTTATGACCTTTTTTATTTCAGCAAGCATCAAGGGCGTAACAAAATCCCAGGTCTTAGCGTCTGAATATTTTTCAACTTCTTTTAGATTGTAGCGGACATTGATATGGGCCTTATCAAGGTTGTGAATCAGGGAGATAAGTTCGTCTTTCCATTTTTGGTAGAACTTTACGTGTTCCGCATTTTCCTGATGCTGGCCTTTCTGAAGCTCGTAAATCATGTCCAGTTTTAGCTCAAATATTTTCTGCGAAAGGTTTAGACCTTCTCCAGTAATTTTTCCTTTTGGATTGATGTCAAAGAAATCAAAATTATCGCAGAAGTCAAAAATATAGAAGCCCTGCTTTTCTGTATAAGGCTTAAGTTTTGCTTTCGTAATTGCTTCTTTTCCTTTTCCAAAAAATTCTTTTGAAGGGCTAAATACATTAAGGTCTTTGCAGACACGGGTTCCGCGGCCTATCATCTGCCAGAACTTGATTACAGAAAACACCCTCTTAAAGAAGACAAGATTTAAAACCTCTGGGACATCAATTCCTGTATCAAGCATGTCTACAGAAACTGCGATGACAGGTTCCTTTGCACTCATCTTAAAATCATCAATAATTGTTCCAGCCTTGCTTACACTGTAGTCAACAAGCTGACAAAAATCATCTCCCTTGTCAGGATAAACTTCCTTAAAAGTTCTGACGATTTTTTCTGCGTGGTCATGGTCTGCTGCAAAGATAATGGACTTGCCGAGCCTTTCGCCATTGTCTACGAGAAGCCCTTCTGTCATTAAAGTTTCAAGAACAAGTTTTATTGTTGGAATGTTGATAATATTTTTGTAGAACTCATTTCCCTGTTTTGTTTTTTGATTTTCAGGCAATGGTTCTTCATCTGCAAAAACTTCATCATATTCTTTCTTTTCCGCATCAGTCAATTCAGAATACTTGGCACCATTTTTTAAGCGTGCGGTTGTTTTGTCTATTGCCGCATAGTCTACAAGAAAACCTTCTGCTACAGCCGTTGGGTAATCATAACTGAAAGTCGGGTGACCTACTTCAAGTCCAAACAAAGAATAGGTGTCTTCCTGCCCTTCCTGATCTTTTGGAGTTGCAGTAAGACCTAAAACAAGAGAATCAAAATAGTGGAAGATTGCCTGATATTTGTTATAACAGGAACGGTGACATTCGTCGATGATAATTAAATCAAAGCGACCGATTCCGAATTTCTTTTCGTCAGTATCAAGAAGATTAAGCATTGTCGGATAAGTGCTCAAGATGACATTGGCATCAAAGTCACGCTGATTTCCGCTTACTTCTGAAATTGCGCAGAGACTTGCATTAGGAAGATGTTTTGCAAATGCCTTTTTTGCCTGTTCCACAAGCTCCGTCCTGTCTGCAAGAAAGAGCACATTTTTTACCCAATCATTTCGCATCAAAATATCAACAAGGGAGATTGCAAAACGAGTCTTTCCGGTTCCAGTCGCCATGACATTTAATGCTTTCCGCTTGAAAGTAGAGTATGCCTTACAAACCGCAGTACAAGCATTCTGAATAAAATAACGGTCAGAGATTTCCTGATTTACTCGGGTGTCTTTAATTGCGCCAAGTTTACGGCGGACTATAAGAGAATGCAGTTCTTTTAGTGAATAGTAACCAAATACACGGCGGGCAGGTCCGCCAACTCCATCGAGCATATAAAGCTGATAGCCGTTTGTATAGAAAATAACTGGCATTACACCAAACTTTTCTTTTAGAGCTTCCGCATAGATTTTTGCCTGCTTGGCACCTGCCTCTACATCTTTACAAGTTCGTTTTGCTTCGATGACGGCAAGAGGCTTACCGTCTGTATCATAAAGAACATAATCCGCATAACCCACGCCGGTAGGAAAATCACTTGAGATAGGAATATTTGTAAGCTTTGTTTCTATGCAGGCAGTCTCTGCTTTTACCGCTTCTTTGATGTCACAGACAGTCCAACCCGCCTCCCGCAGATCTAGGTCTATAAGGGCAGCTCGAGTTTGTGCTTCTGTATAGTCAATGCTGCTTTTCATCTTTGTGCCGTCAGCAATTTTTGTTTTCTGTGCCGCGGTAAAGGCAGATTTTTTTATTCTGATTATGATTTTCTTTTTTGTCTTTTCTGCTTCAACGGCCTTTGGAATAGCAGCTGGTGCAGCTTCTTTGTTAAAGGGGGGATAAGACTGAATGATTCCAAGGAACTTTAGTATTTCACAAACTGAGTCATAAAGGGAATGAAGGCAAAGAAGCGCCATACGGTTGTTGATTGGTTCCGCGTGGCTTGCCATATTGCCAAGCTTTCGGACATTGTGAACGGCACTTAACTGAGGCTCTTCAAGATAGGCCTTAAACTTGTAATCTTCAATAAGACCAAAAAGGTCAGAGCTTTCTGAATACTGACCATACTTTGTTATGTAAAAAAGTTTGATTGCACATTCCAAGCCATTGCGGGCAGACCGCACTGAAGCATCAGGAAACTGTGCGACAAAAACTTCTGCCTGATTGCAGTAATTATACAAATCGCTTAATTCAGAATACTTTTTTAAAAAATCAAAGTTCATGGTTTTTCTCTCACTCAGTTATTTGGTTTTACTTTCAATCAGTTTGTCTATATCTGCATAAGCATTTTCCAAAGCTTCGCTATGATACATTTCATACATGTTAAAGATATAATCTGTTAGATTTAATTCATCCAGCTTGTGAAGAATTTTATCAGCTGT
>CAJOQA010000064.1 GCA_905236465.1 uncultured Treponema sp. | reverse complement strand
CTTTTTTTGAAAAACCAGGCCTTTGCTCCTTCAAAAATTTTATCGCTGATTCCTCCAAAAAAAATGTACATTCCCATGCTTAGAACCCAAAATATAAACATGTTCAATGTTGCTTGAGAATATACAAAGTAGAGCACACTAGCACTTGCTTGCAAAACAAACAAGGGAAGCATTAAGGGCAAAAGTTTTTTGTTCCACTTAGACCACATAAATCCGAGCAGAATGCCTCCTCCCCAACCGATTATATTTTGTAAAGAAATAAGTCTAGGAGATAAAACCGCATATACTTCTTTGCTAATGACAGAAGCGGACAATCCTGTAAAAAGATAGTAGATTCCGTCAGATACAAGGAGAGGAGCATAACGACACGCATCAGTAAAAAGTATCAATTTATATCCCTGCCAGCTACTTTCATAATAAACTCCTCCAAATAATAGTATAAGGGGGAGAGTCATCTAATGACCAAGTGAAAAAAAATTGATTTTTAGACTTTTTACTTATTCCGCAGGATTTTAGTATCTTAGGATGATCGAACGATTTTTATCATTTCTAAAAGTGTTTTCTTCCAATCTTCAACAAACCAATCAGGTTCAAGGGGTTTTACATCACAACCAAAAGAGAGCAACCATTTTTTTACAGGAATCCATTGGGAAGTTGTAAAAGTCAATATCGTTTTGTTTTCCTTCTGATTTTCTTTTAAAACCTGATTATCTGACCAAACATATTCGTGACAGGATTTTCTTGCATCCCCATAAAATTCTATCTTAAAATCAAAATAATCATCGTATTGAAATGCACAAAATCTTCCCTGCTCAGAATCTTCATGAAATCTAAAATTGGAGGGAAGTTTAAAAGTGCTTTTAGAGATCACCTGTATATTGTGTATTTTTGAAAGGTTAAACAGCCTTGGATTTTCTTTATCATTCCAGCTTGCCCCATAAAGATAAAGACTTCCTTCATCAAGTACCAGCTGGTACGGAAGAATCTTGCGATGGTGTTCATTTGGTTCCCATTTGCTATTGTAATAGAAATCCACTATAAAATTATTCTTGATAGCATACAAAATCTTTTCGGAAACATCTTTGTCTATTAAGGGTTTAGCACGTGCAGGAATAAAAAAACGGTCGTAAATTTTTGAAGTTTCGTTTTCATCACGTTTCTGATTTGGAATTATGTTCTCCAAAATTGATAAAAATGATTTGTAAAAAACATCTTGTGATGAATGTTGGGCTATAACCCTTTTTAATAGATGAAGAAAAAGAATTTCGTCTTGGCTAAATGATTTTGAAGGAAATTTAAAAGGACTTGTATATTTCCAACCACATTCTTTTTTATCGTATACAATAGGGCACCCTAGTTTATCCCGCATATAGCGCAAATCTCGGCGAACAGAACTTTCAGACAGGTTAAAGTCCCTTAGCTTTTCCCTAAGAGTTTCAAGAATTTTCTGAAAGGGTACAGCGCTTCCTTGCAAAATATATCAAGCGCATGGATGCGCGCATTAGCGCCTGCAGAATTTTCTGAAGGAAAATTCTGCAATAAACCAAAAAATCCAGGAGGGATTTTTTGGTTTACTTTACTTTCATTACAAAAACACCGTCCCACTTCTTTGGTGGCGGGTCTTTTCTAAAGTGCTTTACGCGATCCATAAAGACAACAGAAGGAGCATCCTTGTACTTTTCATTACAAGAGTTAAACATTTCCTCAGCCTTATCCCAGTCCTGCTTTCTATATGCAACTAGGCCCTTTTCAAACAGTTCTTTTATTTCGTAAAGCTTTTCTACTGCGGCAGCCTTTGTCTGCAGGATCTCGTAAATACGTACAGGCTCAGTCTTACCCTTTACGGTAATAAAATCCAATTCACGGCAAACAAAAGTATCTTTCAGCTTTTCATAAACTGCTTCTGTTATAATGGTCTTAGAACCATAGGCCTTGTTTGCACCCTCAAGCCTTGCGGCCAGGTTTACTGTATCACCAATAGATGTAAAGTCCATCCTTCGTCTTGCGCCTACAGAACCAAAAACAACACGGCCGGTATTAATACCAATTCCAATAGAAATAACATCAGAGCCTTCAGAAAGGGCCTGTTGCTGTTGGGCCCTCATTGCAGCCCTTATCTCCATTGCAGCCTTACATGCATTGTATTCCTTTTTAGGTCCAGAGAAGAATGCCATCATCTCATCACCTACAAACTTATCTACATCACCATTGTTGTTTAGAATTATTTCAGTTTCAATATCCAAATAGTGGTTCAAAATCTCAACAACTTCGCGGGGCTGCTTACCTTCACACAAGGTTGTAAAGCCCCTTATATCCGTAAACAGGAAACATAATTCCTTGGAGGTAGAAGGCTTCTTGGATTCCTTGTCCGCAGCCTGCAGGGTAGAAAAGGAAATATAGGGGATAATTCCTCTTATTATTCCCACCATATCCTTTATTTCCAAAGACAAATCTTTTGTTTCATCGTGGGTCCGTATGGAATCGGTAAAGGTCAGCTGGTCTGTTGTAATCCTTGCATTTCCACCAAGTATTTCTTCCAAAATATTGCTTGTCTTTCTGACATTTGTCTTTAAGAAGAGCAAGGGTGTTATGATGAAATCTGAAATCAACAGGGAAAGTATTATTGCTATGTAAAAGAACATTACACCCATTGTGTACACGAAGACCTGCACATGGAAATAAGAGCGCATGAGGATTTCAGTTTTATAGGTTACGATAGAAAAACCTACAATCTTAAAGCCAGCCTTTCTCGTAAAGGACACAGGATAGATGTAGCGGCAATACTCCCCATCTATCAAAGGCTGCTTTTTATAAGTACCGTTTTGGAAGTTTGCAAAATATTCACGTGCCTGTACAGGTGAAATCCGTTTTTCTTTTTCAGGAATATCTTTTACATGGCCAATTGCAGTAGTGTAAGAAAATACATCGTACTCCGGCCAGGGAACATCATCAATTTTTATCTCACTTCCATCTTCCCTAGTTCCAAAAGTAATCTGGTCTCCGTTCTTTTGGTAAAAGATATTTCCTGGGGCGCTTGCCGTAATTATGTCTATGCGCTCAAAGGGGCTTTCTGCATAACTATTGGATTCTTTCTGCTGTGTAAAGTACAAGGAGATTTTCTCATTCTTTCCGTCAGCAGAATCGTAGACAGTAGCAGTCTGCTCAGCCTGGGACCGGCCTACATCACTTACAGCTTCGGTAAACATAACCTTGTAATTGTTCAGGACAAGAACAATAAAAATCACCATAATTACAGCTATTGCTCCAATTATAATAACTGTAAGTTTAGTCTTTATAGAAATTCTCATTCCCTGCTTTGACTCAGATTTTATCTTCTTGTACTCTGCATATTCTGGATTCATTTCCTTGAGGAATCTCATTCCAAAAATTGACATAAGAGCATGACAAATAAGAGTTAAGCTCATTGTAACATAAACAGTGTAAGGAAGCTGAGAAAACCATCTTGGGCAGTTTGCAAAAATTATAATACAAGTTATTGAACAGAAAAGGTAAACTGAAAGGCTTATGTAAGTTATAACATACAAAACAGTTGCAACTTTTCCGCGAATAAAGAAAGAAATTAAAACAAAAAGAGCCGTAAACGGAAGAAAATAAATTAAGAAGTAAACAAAAAACAACATTGTCCCGCTTATTACAGGGGCATCCGTAAAGGGCAGAAGGTAGGGGTAAATCAGCTGCGCGGTACTGGTAGAATCCCCAAGATTTATGCTCCTCATTCCCATCGGCATAAGGAAAAGTGTCATAACAGCAGCAATGGGAATAATGCGGTTTAAAAAGAAAAAGATTATCTTTGTGCTAATCTTTATCTTACTAGGAAATTTTATCTTTTTAATAGAAGATAAAATTTCCTTAATTTTAGATTTTTTTTCATCCATAAAAAAATCCCCCTCTAAAATAAAATTACCGTGCCATAAATAAAGGTTCCAGCCAACCACAAAAGACACAAGTAAAATTAAAAAAATTGTAGTCGTCATTCTGAAGAACAAAGTTCCGAAGAATCTATAAAAGTTAGAAGTGCAGATTCTTCGCTTGTTTCGACTTCGCTTGTTTCGACTTCGCTCAACAACTGGTGTTCAGAATGACATTCTGAAGTTAATTGACTATATATAGCAGAATGAAAAACCCCTCTCTTCATTCTGCCACACACTCTAAATCTCTACCTCACCCTCAAAGCAAAGATTTGTTCCACCTGTAAGTAAAACTGTATCTCCTGTATATCGAACTGTCAAGTTTCCTCCCCTAACCTTTACTGTAATATCAGTATCAAGCGGAGAGAACCCATTTAAAACCGCAGCAACAACAGCAGCACAAGCACCAGTTCCACAAGCTAAAGTTTCACCGTTACCGCGTTCCCAAGTGCGCATTTTAAGTTCATTTGGACCTGCAACACGAACAAATTCTGTATTTGTTTTTTGCGGGAACACCTTGTTACATTCAAACTTAGGACCAATTTTTGAAATAGGCTCCTTATCCACAAATTTGCTAAATACAACACAGTGGGGGTTTCCAACACCAAGACAAGTAACCTTATATTCTGTTCCAGAAACAACAAGAGGAGCATTTATTACCGCTTCAGTCGGCAACTTATTTTCTTTTCCCTTATTAATTTCGCTTGGCAAAACAGGAGACACCTTAAGCTTAGTGGGCAGCTCCTCAGGTACAAATGAAGGGGCCCCCATATCAACTGTAACAGACGTTACTTTACCATTCTGCTTGTAAAGGACAAGTTTCTTTACACCTGCCTCAGTTTCTATTGTGATATTCTCTGTATTATCCGTACGCCTTCCGTGCTTTTCCTGAATGCCACGAATGTTGTTGTCATAAAGGAATTTTCCTACGCAGCGGATTGCATTTCCTGCCATTTTACCTTCAGATCCATCCAGATTGAAAAAGCGCATCTTAGCATCAGCAAGTCGGCTTTCTTCAATAAGGACAAGGGAATCAGCTCCAATTCCACCCATACGGCGATCGCACAAGCGGACAGCAAGGCCTGCAGGATTTCCGATTTTCTGTTCCATTGCGTTAATAACAATAAAGTCATTACCTGTAGAATCCATCTTAGAAAACTTGATTTTCTGCTTTGTATCACGAAGCTGATTTATATCCACAAGCTCAACATTTTCAGCGGAGTACTTGGACTTTAAGCAGTCAGCAATTGCATTAGCAGTATCAAGGGCGGTAAGACAGGGGATGTCTCGCTCAACAGCGTGCCGCCTCATGCGAACAGAGTCAGCGTGCGGGTCCCGCCCCTTAGCGGAAGTTGAAATAACATAGTCAATCTTACCAGAATCAAGAAGGGTTAGCAAATTGTCATCTGGATTTTCGTGAATCTTATTTACCAGGGTAACTTCCATGCCAAAGTCTTTTAGGGTAGCAGCGTTTCCTTCTGTAGCATAAAGCTTAAATCCCATATCGTAGAACTTACGGGCAAGGTCCGGTAGCTCATAGCGGTCAGTTTTGCGAACACTAAACAAAACACCGCCATTTCTTTTCATCGAATAGCCAGCAGCAATAAGTCCCTTAAAGATTGCCTCTTCACGGGTAGAAGCCAAACCTAAAACTTCACCTGTAGATTTCATCTCAGGGCCTAAGTGGGTATCTACATCCATGAGTTTTTCAAAACTGAAGACTGGAACCTTAACCGCAAAGTAAGGAGGGTTACGGTAAAGGCCTGTACCAAAACCAAAGTCTCTAACGTGTTCGCCAAGCATCGCCCTAGTTGCAAGTTCAACCATAGGAACACCTGTTACTTTACTAATATAAGGAACAGTGCGGCTTGAGCGGGGGTTTACTTCTATAATGTACAAATCATTGTTGTAGATGAGGTACTGAATATTTACTAAGCCCCTAGTTCCCAATGCAAGGGCCAATTCCCTAGACTGATTTATGATTTTTTCTCTCATAATATCATTCAGGTTCCAGCTGGGGTAAACGGCTATTGAATCTCCTGAATGGATTCCCGTCCGCTCAATGTGCTCCATGATTCCGGGGATAAGGATATCCTCACCGTCACAGATTGCGTCAACCTCAAGCTCCGTTCCCATCATGTACTTGTCTATAAGCACAGGGTTCTCTATTTCTTGTGCCAAAATGATTTTCATGTATTCTTTTACATCAGCCTCGTTAAAGGCAATAATCATGTTTTGTCCGCCAAGAACATATGAGGGGCG
>CAJOQA010000063.1 GCA_905236465.1 uncultured Treponema sp. | reverse complement strand
GAGGATTTATTATCATCTATAAACTGTGCTATAAAATCTAAGACCTGACGCTGACGCTCTGTCAGATTCTTCATTGCTTATTCCTCTTCAAACTTTGATTCAAAAAGATTGTAAATAGCCTCGGCTGCCTCTTTTTCGTCAGTTCCTTCAACTTTAAGCGTAAGATTTGTATTATAACCAGCAGCCATTGTTATTACACCCATAATGGACTTAGCGTTAACGGTTGTTGAATCTTTTTCTAAAGAAATTTCAGCGGCGAATTTATTTGCTGTCTGAGCAATGAGTGCTGCCGGACGTGCATGTATTCCTGCACGGTTACGTACTGTTAAAATCTTTTCAATCACAATTTTCCCTCTTACTATATATTTAACGGGCGCTTCTAAAAATGTCCATACACGACTTTTTTAAAGGACCCTTATCTCCTAAAATCTTAGGAGCAAGAAATCTTAGTAAACATCCTCGCTACCATAGTAACTGTTTTGCGCTTCACCAGACTCTATCCATTTAAGGACATTCTGGTTAAATTCCCTGGCTGAATAGTGCCCCATACTCTTAAGGCGTTCATTCATAGCAGCAGCCTCTATAATAATTGGTAAGTTGCGGCCAGGCCTAACAGGTATTTCTATATAGCGGATTTTCACACCCAGTAAATCCGTGGTGTGGTTCTCTGTTCCCAACCGGTCATAGACTTTCTTAGGATCCCAGGCTTCTAGATGAACCACAAGCTGTATTTCTTTTTGCACCCTGATTGCACGGACACCGTAAAGCTCAGAAATATTTATTATGCCAAGGCCACGTATTTCCATGTGGTGGCTTATAAAACGGTTTGGTCCCTGCCCCATTATGGTATTTCCGTTTACACAAGAAAGCTCCACGGTATCATCTGCAACAAGGCGATGGCCACGCTCAACTAATTCAAGGGCAGTCTCGCTCTTTCCTACCCCGCTATCTCCGGTTAAAAGAATGCCTATTCCGTAAACTTCTACAAGAACACCATGTATAGTTTTTTTAGGTGCAAAAATATTTGAAAAGGCACGGAGCAATCTTGTTGAAAACTCCGTTGACTCTAAATCAGTTTGAAGGACGGGACAACAAGAAGCTTCTGCAATAGCAAGGAAGGACTCATCAGGGAGCAAGCTTCTCGTAAAGACACAACAGGGAATTTCATAAGAAAAGTATGTCTTTAAAGTATCAGTCCTATTTTCAGCCTGAAGATTGCGCAAGTAAGCGATTTCACCCCTACCAAAAAGCTGAACCCTAGCATAGGCAAAGGATTCATAAAAACCTGTAAGGGCAAGACCCGGTCGGTTCACATCCGGAATTGAAATTTCACGGGAAAGCCCCCTTCTTCCAGCTATACAGGTAAGATTAAGAGCATCAAGTCCTTTTAACTCTAGATCAAGAAGGTCTAAAACCGTGAATTTCTTTTCAGACATATGTCTAGTATACACATAACGAGTTTTTCTTTCAAGCCTTATTTCCCGTAAGTTTTTTCAATCTCCAGAATCTGATCCCGTAAAGCGGCGGCCTGTTCGTACTCAAGCCGGTCGGCAGATTCTGACATTTCTTTTTTTAGCGCTTCTATCAGTTTTTTTCTTTGTGCAGGAACAAAAAGATTGGCAGCTTTTTTTAGGGCCTCAAGCTCAACTTTTGCATTTTCCTCTGCATCAGTTTTTTCATGGACAAGAATATCTTCAACAGCTTTCTTTATTGTCTTAGGAGTAATGCCATGTTCCTTATTGTAAGCCATCTGAATTTCACGGCGGCGCTTTGTCTCCGTAATGGCTTCCTTCATCGCATCGCTCATGCGGTCAGCATACATTACAACTTTTCCTTCTGCATTACGAGCGGCCCTTCCAATAATCTGGATTAGGGAAGTAGTGCTGCGCAAAAAGCCAATCTTATCCGCATCAAGGATTGCTATGAATGACACCTCCGGCAAATCTATTCCTTCGCGTAAAAGGTTAATCCCTATAAGAACATCAATTTCTCCAGCCCTAAGTGATTTTAGGATTTCAACCCTTTCAAAAGTATCTATTTCTGAATGAATATATTTTACTTTCAGGCTCAAGCCCACAAGATAATCAGTTAAATCCTCTGCCATTTTTTTTGTAAGGGTTAAAAGAAGGCAACGCTCTTTTTTTTCAAGCCTGACCTGGATTTCTTTATAAATGTCCTGCATCTGACCTTCGCTAGGGCGCACTTCTATTATGGGGTCAAGAAGTCCTGTGGGGCGGATTAGCTGCTCGACAACCTGACTTGATTTTTTTACCTCTTCGGGGCGGGGGGTTGCCGTAACAAAAATAACCTGATTCATCTTTGCGGTAAACTCATCGGCTTTTAAGGGACGGTTATCTAAGGCAGAAGGCAGGCGGAAACCAAAGTCTATAAGATTTTGCTTACGGCTCCGGTCTCCTTCATACATGGCGCCAATCTGCGGAACTGTAACATGAGCTTCGTCTATCAGGCAGAGAAAGTCATCAGGGAAATAATGAAGAAGCGTCGCTGGTGGATCTCCGTGCCGGCGGTTTGCTATGGGGCCTGAATAATTTTCTATGCCGGAGCAGTAACCCATTTCCTTCATCATTTCTATATCGTAAGTAACGCGGGTTTTAAGCCGTTCAGCCTCTATCATTTTTCCGCTTGCTTGCAGTTCTGCAACCCGCCCTTCCATTTCTTTTAAAATTCTTTCGCTTGCTTCTAAAAGCATATCGTAGGGAACAACAAAGTGCTTGGCAGGGTATAGCTGCAGCTCATCAAGTTCCTCTATTATGTCACCAGAAATAACATCAAAGCGGCGGATTCTTGAAACCTCATCAAAGTCTAGCTCTATGCGGTAAGCCTGATCTGTTTCCATGTAGGAGGGGAAAATTTCTATAGTATCCCCCTTTATGCGGAACTTACCCCGTTCAAGAATCATATCGTTGCGCTGGTACTGGACTGCAATCAGCTTTTCAGCAAACTTGTGGCTATCTAGTTCCTGCCCCTTTTCTATATGGGTGCGAAGTTCTTTGTACAAGTCTGGCATACCAAGACCATAGATGCAAGAAACAGTTGCAACAATTATTACATCGCGCCGTTCCATGAGGGCATAGGTTGCGGCAAGACGCAACTTGTCTATTTCTGCATTTACAGAGGCATCTTTTTCTATGTAAAGGTCTCTTGCAGGGACATAGGCTTCCGGCTGATAGTAATCGTAATAGGAAACAAAATATTCAACTGCGTTATCGGGGAAAAAAGTCTTGAATTCCCTATAAAGCTGGGCACTAAGTGTTTTATTATGGCTGATTATAAGGGTTGGCCGCTGGACAGCTTCTATTATTTTTGCCATGGTAAAAGTTTTACCACTTCCAGTTACCCCCTTTAAGGTCTGGTACTTGTCTCCCCTTAAGAATCCTTGTGCAAGTTTTTCTATTGCTAAAGGCTGGTCTCCACTTGCTTCATAAGGAGATACTACATGAAATTTACGCACTGAAAGCCCCCATTAGAGAATACCTTTATCTTATCATAATCACCGTGACTTGACAACAAAAGAAAGAAAGTGTACACTAAGAAACATATCATTTTTTAGGAGGTTGCCATGAAAACACAGTCTGATTTCTTATCTTTATCATCAAACAGAGTACAAGCAACCTCTGCAAATATTCTGTTTTAGTTTTTATCCATCATTATTTTTTTATTTTAACGACTCACAATAAGGAATTTTATGCCAATAACAATTAACGGTAGATATTCAAGTGCCGTAATATACACAAGCGCAAACGAAGAGACTGCGCTTGACGGGTATGCACAAGTGCAGATTCAAAATCTCTGCAACAATGAAGTTTCAATGGATTCTGTTATCCGCATTATGCCGGACGTACATCCTGGAAAAGTCTGCACAATAGGCCTCACTATGACCATAGGAAAGCGGATAATGCCGGAAGTTTTAGGCTTAGATCTAGGGTGTGGAATAACAGTAGCAAAAGTAAGAGGAGTAAGGAAAGAATGGCAAAAACTTGACTCCCTTATACAAAAAAGTATTCCCTCTGGTTTTAACCACAGAAAAGAAAAGCACAGGTTTACGCAGAAGCTGGAGCTTACCAAGCTAAACAGTTTTCATCATATCAGGGAAGATTCTGTTTTAGCAGCTCTAGGAACACTGGGAGGGGGAAATCATTTTATAGAAGTAAATGTAGATTCAAAAGGGGACACTTACCTTATGGTTCATTCAGGAAGCAGGAGCTTGGGGGCTGAGCTTTCAGCCTGGTACTTGAATGTAGGCCATAGGGAACTTGCGCAAAAAGGAATTGAATGTCCTTATGAACTTACTTGGCTAGAAGGTTGCCTAAAGGAGCAATACTTAGAGGATGCAGACTTTGCAAATAAATATGCAAGTTTAAACAGGCTCGCTATAATAAGCGACATCTGTAAGGGGATGAAGTGGAAAGTAGAGGATACTTTTGAGAGCATCCACAACTACGCAGATATAAGCGGGGCAAAGCCCTTGCTAAGGAAGGGGGCAATTTCTGCGAAGAAAGACGAAAGGGTCATTATTCCTGCAAACATGAAAGACGGAGCGATTCTGGGCATTGGCTTAGGAAATGCTGACTGGAATTATTCTGCCCCTCATGGCTCTGGCAGAATCTATAACAGGAAGGAAGTAAAAAATCATTTTACTGTAAGCGCTTTTAAAAAAGAAATGAAGGGTATCTATTCAAGCTGCATAGGAAAAGAAACACTTGACGAAGCCCCCTTTGCTTACCGCAGCCTGGAAGAAATAAAGTTTGCCCTGAAACCTACAGTAGAAGTCCTTGATATCTTAAAGCCAGTCTACAATTTTAAGGCAGGAGAGCAAAACTGATGAAAAAGGACGAAAAGCAAAAAGGCCTATACAGATACAGAATCAGTGCGGGAAGAGGGCCTGAGGAATGTCAGTTAGCTGTAGGCTTACTTCTGCAAAGGCTGGAAAAGGAAACGGAGGCTTTCAAACTAGAATCTTTTATTGCAGGAAGCAAAAAGGGCTGCCTACTAAGCGCGGTCTTTACAACAAAAACAAATCTTGCAGCGCTTGAAGGTAGCATTGAATGGATTTGCAAGAGTCCGTTCAGGCCTTTTCACAAAAGAAAGAATTGGTTCGTATCTTTTTCTAAAGAAGAAAAAAAGGATGAATCGTATGACAATGCAGGAACCATAAAGTTTGAGCACTTTAGGGCAAGAGGCAAGGGAGGGCAAAACGTGAACAAAGTAGAAACCTCCGTCCGCCTTACAGACACGGCTACAGGTCTTTGCGTTACAGAGAGAGGGGAACGAAGCCAATACTTAAACCGGATGAAAGCGGAGAAAAAACTTGCTGCCCTTAGGAAACAAAAGGAGGAAGAAGTATCAGAGGAAAATAAAAAAAGTGCTTGGGGAAAAATAGAAAAACTTGAAAGGGGAAACCCCACAAGGATTTACCTTGGTCTAGACTTTAAGTTAGTATAAGACTTGTAAGGCAGTTCCAAAGGTCTAAATCGCCATGCTGAATCTGCTTGCTTAAAGAATTTCAGCATGGTGATTTAGGGCAGTTCTAAATGGTGTTTTTAGAAGAAGAACTTGTATTTTCTTCTAGAAGCACCTGAATCTTTTGGTAACTTCTATTGCGATACACTGTTACCGTAATAGTGTCACCTGGTCTTTTATCCTCCAGTGCAGAAGCATAATCCGCATAGTTGCTTACAGTTATATTGTCTATTCCAGTAATAATATCTCCGCCAAGGAAAATTGTCTTTGCAGAATTAAAGCGCCCATACTGAACAGCATTCTTTCCACCTTTTATTCCTGCCTTTTCAGCCTGGCTACCAGATGCTACCTTACTAACAATAACCCCTGTTGAAATTCCATAACCTGCATAAGAAGCGATTCTGCTGGTATTTTGTACCAAAGAAACTTTCATAACACCGCGCTGCACACTGCCGTACTGCAAGAGGTCACTGACTACACGGCGGGCAGTGCTTACTGGAACCGCAAACCCAACTCCGGCAGAAGAGCCACTTGAAGAATAAATCATTGTGTTTATTCCTATCATGCGTCCCTGACTATCAAGCAGAGGGCCACCTGAGTTACCTGGGTTAATGGCAGCATCAGTTTGAATCATATTGCGGATTATGACATTCTCGCTTTCTTGAATGGGGCGTCCCAAACCAGAAATAATACCTGTTGTCATTGTACGCTCAAGAGCAAAGGGGTTTCCTATAGCTATAACTTTTTGGCCAACCTTTAAGTTTTCGCTGTCACCAAAAGCAATTGTCTTTAACTCTACGTTAGAAGGCACTTCAAACTTAAGAACTGCAATGTCGCTTTCTGTGTCCCTGCCAACGACCCTGCCTTCATAAGAAGATCCATCTGCAAGAGAAATATTTATAGTTGAAGCATTTTCAATTACATGAACGTTTGTCAGGACATAACCGCGCTTATCGATGATGCTTCCTGACCCCGAGCCACTAGAGGTTACAACAGGTTCCAAAAACCAGTTGTAACCCATTACTTGAGTTGTAATATTTACAACAGCCTCGTTGCATCTTTCGTAAACAGCAATGTTTTGAGCCTCGTCTTGGGTGTAGGTATCAGAGTTACCAGAAACTTGCAAGACAGGGGTATTAGTTTCAAGCCCACTAATAGTATCATTACCCTGTGTCTGCTGATTAGAAGAACTTGAATTTTCTTCTTTCTGCTCAGAGACAGGAGCTAGCCTTCTTGTAGAAAACCTACTGGTAAAAAAAAGTGTTCCCCCAACAGCAAAAACCGCAGTAAGCAAGCAAGCTGTTACAATTTGATGTTTTGAATATAAACGCATTTAAGGTCACCTCCGGTTGCTGTTAGTTTTCACTTTTTGCTTTACGTCCCCTCTTTGCCTTTGCGGGGGCTTCTTTTTCTTCTTCAGGAGCAACCTTTACTTTGCGAGTACGTTTTGGCTTTGCTTCAACCTCCGAAGAAGCAGTTTCAGTCAAGGGTTCAGCCTTATCTTCCACTTTAATGATGTCTTCAAATTCTTTGCCACTTATAGTTTCCTTTTCCTGCAACTGTTTAGAAACATATTCAAGCAGATGCTTCTTGGACTTTAAGAGCTTTATTACATAATTGTAACGCCCATCCATTATTGAAGCGATTTCTTCATCTATATAATGCTGGGTTTCCTCAGAGAACTCGCGGACTAGCTCTGGCTCCTGGGGGCCACCATAACCGTAACCGCTTTTTCCCAAGACGACATTCTTAAACTTGTCACCCATTCCGTAAGCAGTTATCATCTTTTTGATGATATCTGTAGCACGAGAAATGTCGTTAGCTGCCCCAGTGCTTATTTCGCCCAGGATAACCTCTTCCGCAGCCCGTCCGCCAAGAAGGGTGTCCACTTCGTTAAGCATATCCTGCTTGGTCTGGAAATTCTTTTCCTCCTCTTCCCTATACTGGGTATAGCCGCCGACACCATGGCTTCGGGGAACAACCGTAATCTTGTTGACAGGCGGATAGTCAGGGGTAAAGGCGCCGACAATGGCATGACCAGTCTCGTGAACCGCAACAAGCCGTATTTCCTTTTCGTTTTCCTTACGGGACTTTTTCTTTAACCCTATGCTGATTTTATCTATTGCGTCATCAAAGTCGCTCATGCTTACCTTTTTGCGACCGTTACGAACTGCAAGTAGGGCTGCCTCATTTACAACATTAGCTAAGTCCGCCCCAGAAAAACCAGTTGTACCGTGAGCAACAGAAACAAAATCAACATCATCCTCAAGCTTTACATTCTTTGCATGAATACGGAGAATCGCTTCCCTACCCTTTACATCAGGCTTTTCTACGGGAACATGGCGGTCAAAACGGCCAGGACGCAGCAAAGCAGGATCTAAGATATCCGCGCGGTTTGTAGCTGCAAGAACAATGAGACCTTTTTCATTATCAAAGCCGTCCATCTCTACAAGCAACTGATTCAATGTCTGCTCACGCTCGTCATTTCCGCCACCGTAGCCATTAATGCGGCTCTTTCCCAAAGCATCAATTTCATCAATAAAGACAATACAGGGGGCTTTTTCCCTTGCAGTCCTGAACAAATCGCGAACACGGGATGCACCAACACCAACAAACATCTCGACAAAATCTGAGCCACTTATCCTAAAGAAGGGAACACCTGCCTCTCCGGCAACAGCACGGGCAAGCATAGTCTTACCAGTTCCCGGAGGACCTACCAAAAGCACACCCTTGGGGATTTTACCCCCAATATCCGTGTACTTTTTAGGAGATTTTAAAAAGTCAACTACCTCAACTAATTCTTCTTTTGCCTCGTCAACACCGGCAACATCCGCGAAGCGGGTCTTTACCTTGCCTTCATCTATGGCTTTAGAGCGACCACCACCGGCTCCAAAGATTCCCATTCCACTCATGCTAGAACCAATACGGCGGAATATTATGAAGTAAATGACT
>CAJOQA010000062.1 GCA_905236465.1 uncultured Treponema sp. | reverse complement strand
GTAAACAGGGCAATAAAAACCTTAGACGAATGTGACATTGTTTTTATAATGATTGATGCCCAGGAAGGTCTTACCGAGCAGGACAAAAAAATAACGGGTCTTGCTTTTGAGAAGGGGCGGGGTGTTATCTTTGTCCTTAACAAGTGGGACTTAATGGAAGAACAAGGAAGGGCCGCCATCAGGGCCGCAGAGGAATGGATTCAGACCATGTTCGGCCAGATGAGCTGGGCCCCCATAGTCACACTTTCTGCAAAAAACGCTGATGGCATTAAAAACCTCATGAATACTGCCCTGGAGCTTTATTCAGAGCTTACCCGAAAAATTGATACTGCAACATTGAATATAGCTTTAAAAGACTGGCTTTTTCAATATCCGCCACCAGCTACTAAGGCTATTCACTTTAAAGTCCGATATATTACACAGACAAGTGTAAATCCTGTTAACTTTGTTATTTTTGCCACAAGGCCGGATAACGTTCCAGGAAGCTACGTCACTTATCTAAAGAACAGGATCCGCAAAGACTTAGGCTTTGATAAAATTCCTGTTCAAATTGAAATGAAGGCCAGCCGCCAAAAGTGGCAGGACAGGGATAGGACAGATAATTAAAATGGCACAGTATTCTATAGGGCAGGTTGAACAGTTAACGGGCATAAAGGCTTATATTCTCCGCTATTGGGAAGAAGTTATCCCCTGCTTCAGCCCCCGAAAGGATACCGGTGGCCATAGAATATATTCACAGAGGGAAGTTGACATAATAAGACGGTTGAACTTTCTTATAAACAACCAGGGGTATACTATTGATGGAGCTAGGAAAAAGGTCATTCAGGAAACAGAAATTTCAGACAGAAAAGCGACGGGGCTTTTTTCCCTTAGAAAATCAAGGGCTCAGTTGCATGACCTTTATCTTGAAATAGAAGCCTATAAAAAAGCCAACCCCAGGCAGCAGGACACAGAGAAAAGTAATGAACAAGGTTGAACTTACCTGGTACGAAAAAAAACAGGGAATAAGTCTTAAGCAAAAGATTGACAGACTTGAGAAAAAAGAAAAAAGAAAGCAAAAAAGACAAAGCGAAAAAAAAGAAGATGAAGAAGTAAAAGAAAGAAGTTTTCATACAGAAAAAAAAGCTGTAAATTATATCAAAAACGATTCTCTCTTTGACCCCAGCAAAATCCCTGAGGATGCAAAAGAGGTAATAAACGATTTTTCAAAACTTTTAGATTCTAGCCATCCGCTAAACAGCAGGCACAGGGCTATGCTCCCCTCTCAGATAAAGGTCCTAAGCCATTTCCTAACAGATGAAAGGCAGGATCGCCGCCTGGGCTACATGAATCAAACAGAGCATTTAGTCGCATATACCCACTATTATATGTGGTGGAACTTGGTCAGGCTGACACGGCTCTTTGCAAACCTGCCCTCCTCTTTTTTTAACTTAAAGGATGCTTGCGTTTGCTTAGATATAGGTTCTGGCCCCCTAACCCTAGTTGCAGCCCTTTTTCTTGCCCGCCCGGAACTGCGCAAAAAGAAGCTTACCTGGTACTGCATGGATATCTCCCAAAGCGCCCTGAACATGGGGCAGGACATCTTTCTTTCCATAGTGGCTAGACTAAAGTGCCAGGCCTGGGACATAATAAAAGTAAAGGAAGCCTTTGCAGGAGAGATAAAGCAAAAGGCAACCTTTATTACCTGCGCAAATATGTTTAACGAAAGTGCACAAGATTCATCTATGCCACCTGATTTTATTGCAAAAAAGTACTGCCAAACACTGCTTTCCTATGCGGACAAGGCGGATAAAAACACACGCTTTTTGCTTGTAGAACCTGGTGTCCCTAAAAACGCCCGCCTCATTTCGCTCTTGCGCGATGCCTTTATGAGAAGAGGTTTCAGCCCCATTTCCCCCTGCCCCCACACAGGAAACTGCCCCATGACAGGGCAAAAGGGAGGCAAGTGGTGCAACTGGGCTTTTAGTACAGAAGATGCCCCCCGAGCTCTTTTAAAGCTTTCAGAGGCGGCCTATTTACCAAAAGAACGGGCAGTCCTGTCTTTTTTAGCCTTACAAAAAACGGCTGTTGGGGACAGGGCAGAAGCAGAGCAAATGGCAGTCAGGGTCTCAAGCGAAAAAATACGGCTAGCAGGAAACAGAAGCGGCTACTATGCCTGCTCTGATATGGGTCTGTTGCTTTTGCAAACAGATGACAAGCTAGACTTTGGTCAGTGCATACGTTTTTCCCTGCCAAAAGGTGAACTTAGCACTGACAGGAAGACTGGGGCTTTTATTGTCCCAATCAAGGCTTTTAAAAGCGGATGTCAATGACCGTAATATCGTCAGGCAACATAGTGGTTCCGGTCCAGTCGTCAACCTGCTTTTGTATTGTCTCCACAACATTCTGATCTTTTACATCATAAAGGCTTGCAAAGAATTTCTTTGTTCTTTCATCTTCAAAACGTATATCGTCCACGTTCTTCATGTCTGTAAGACCATCAGAGTACATGTCTATGTGCAGGCCAAAGCGGATATCGTAGGCAATATAGGGTCTCTTTCCTGCGTTAGCTTTTTCCAGTTCTTCTTTTACAACCCCCATGCCCAAAGGTGGCAGCTTTGGGTTTACAGAAGCAATCTTGCCCCTTTCATCTTCAGGGGAATCCTTAAAAAGCATGTAGGTTGTTGTGTGGCCACAGTTAAAGAGACAAATCTTTCTGCTTTCAAAATCAACATAACAGAGGACTGCGGTAATAAAATTTCCAGGAGGAACAATTTTATGCAGGTAAGAATCCAACATGGCAATTATTTTTACAGGATTTTTTTCTGCATAATTCATCAGGGAAAGACTGGTGAAAAATGTGCCGATTGTAATAGTCAAAAGAGATGCGGCTACATTTTTTCCTGAAACATCAAAACAGCCTACAATACTTTTTTTATCTGAAAGCTTATAAAGCTGTATCATATCTCCGCCTAAAGCATTTGCCATTTTATTCCAGGTAAAAATTCTATATGGTAAATCCTGCAGTGAATCTTCATGGGGGAAGAAGGTCTGCTGAATAAAGGAAGCCTTTTCAAGATCCTGTTCCCTTATTTCGGAAATACGATCAAGAACATCGTCCAATGAAACCATTCCATAAAAAGACCGAGAATCAAAAACACAAAAATAGACGATGCCAGTGGCCCTGTTTATATCAGAAATCTTTTTCAGGATATTTTCTATGTAATCGCTTGCATAAAAAATTGCCTCTGTTTTTTGTGTGTAGTCAATGATGTTGCTAGAAGTAAGGCGTTTTAGGAAGGTGTTAGTTGAAACTTCCAAGGTCTTCCTGTCTATAAAACCTACAACCCTATCATAGGCTTCTACGGGAAGAACACGAACATCAGGGCTTTCTTCAAAAAACTTCGTTGCAGTTTCAAGGGGGCTGTTGCCGTTTATCGGCTCAATAAACTTTGCAATAGACCCCAACTGCTTAGGAGAATACTGGCTTTGAAGCATATTGTTAAGTGAATCTTCTTTTTTTTCTTCAGCAGGACTTTCTCCGGTAAAAAAACTTTCATCGACAAAAGCGGTATCTTCAAACTCTTCTTCTACATTATCCATAATACTTTATCTCCCAATTCAATTTTTTTGTGATTCGTATTCATTAATAACATCTATAGTGTCTTTATAATTCGATAAAATTCTATTCATCAAATCATCTGTGTGGGGCAAAGAACCAGAACGCAAGATTTCTGTAAGAACAGCAGAAGATTCTGCTAAACGCTGAAACCCTAAATTTTGGGCAACTCCCTTAAGTGTGTGTACTGCCCTAAAAGCCTGCTCTGCATTTTTTTCATCGTAGCCTTTTTTTAATTCAGAAAGGCTGGGATCGTCCCTAAACTTAAAAAGCAATTTTTCTATTAAATCATCACTTTGCAGGCGATCAAAAACCTCTTTATATGATCCCCCAAGTTTTTTATAACATTCATTTAAAGTCATATTTTTCCTCATCATTATTATTTAATATTCTAACAGATCCTACAAATCCGTCATAAACTAATTTTTTATCAAACTGATGGCTATGCGGGGCAAGAAGCAAGATGCAAGGCACATCTCCCTTAGAGGGTATGGAAAAAGTAATCTTTTCCACAAGCTTTTCGTTTGTCTTCAAAGCATTGTGAATTTTCCTGTTAAGGGCCAAGAGCTGTGACTTACCAAAGAGGTCAAGAAGGACCCTGTTAGCAAAGGGGTTAAGTATAACCTCACTGCAGCCTAAGACCCTAGCCCCCCAATCGGATATAGACAAGCTAGCAGACCGCTTGCTGTAAACAAAGCGTATTTCTCCCATAAGCTCTGAAATCTCATCGTTTACTTTGGAGATATTGTCAAGAAAAGCCGCAACCCTACCAGAAGATGCCACTGTAGAATCATCGTTCAATATCTCATGGGTAATGTCAGAAAGCTTTTCGTCTGAAACCGAATGTAAGGAGGAGGTTCCTATAACCTTGCGGATTTCGCTCTCGCAGTCTGACAGACATTCTAAAAGGAAGGGGCTAAAGGCACCACATTCTCCGTTACGAATCATCTGCACAGCCTTTTCATGGGGAAACGGCGGTTTATAGACACGCTCGCTAGTCAGGGCATCATAAACGTCTGCTCAAGAAACAACCTGGGCGCTTATCGGTATTTCATCCCCCTTAAGTCCATCAGGGTAGCCCCTTCCGTCGTAGCGTTCGTGATGCCATCTGCATATTTCATGCGCATAGGAAAGCAGGGGATCATTTTTTGCG
>CAJOQA010000061.1 GCA_905236465.1 uncultured Treponema sp. | reverse complement strand
TTTAACATATTGCTAACAGACGATGAACAAATTGTTATAGATTCTCTTTCTTTTATAATAAACAAAAACTTTGCCGACTCTACAAAAGTTTTCACAGCCCTTTCGGGAACCGAAGCAATAGAAATTGCCATGAAAGAAAACATAGACATTGTTTTTATGGACATAAATATGCCGGGGTTACAGGGGCTAGAAACAGTCAGCGTCATTACAAAACTCAAGCCAAACATTGTCTTTATAATACTAAGCGCCTTTGACCGCTTTCAATATGCACAGGAAGCAATAAATCTAGGAGCCTATAAATATATTACAAAACCCGTAAACCGCAATGTAGTTATAGAAACAATCATGGGAGCCATGCAGCTAGTTGAAGAAAAACAAGGCAAGCTAAGCGAAGACAGGGAACTACATAAAAAACTTGATCTTGTTTCTCCAATGGTTGAAAACGATTTTATTTACGCTTGCATTTTTAACAACGACAAAACACTAGATCTTTCGTCATATCTTGAATACTTTAATCTGCAAGACAACCCATGGGTTTTCTGCTGCTTTGAATTTCCAAATATAACTTCTGAAAACCAATACAAAACCTATTTAAAAATTCACGAACTTTTGAATGCAGAACACAGGTGCCTTGTTAGCTCTTTTATAATGAACAGAATTACCGTTTTCTTTCCCATTTTTTCTATCAACCCAGATTTCAACGAAGTTCAAGAACAAATAAAAAAGTTTTATACAATGCTCTGCTACAATATTTCTGCTGGAATAAAAGGCGGCATAAGTAGAATTCAAGAAGATAAAAAACAACTGCAAGCCTCTTATAGCGAGGCCCTATCTGCACTAAATAGAGCTGCTCCAAAAGGAGGTCTTATTTTTGCAGGGGAAGAAGCAAGTGAAGTAACCCTTAAAAAAAATAATGCAAACGAATTTAAAAAACAACTGATAAACAAACTTAGCTCTGGAGATTCAACAGGAGTAAAATCCTTTTTAGACTTATACACTTCTGAACTTATAAGCACAGATATTCCGCTAAACAAAATTAAAAACACATTCTTTGAGCTAATTGTTAGTGCAAACAATACAACTAAAGAAATAAACAAAAACTTTTCTAGCGAAACTTTTGACAACACATTTACACTTCTCTCTTCAGAAAACGATGTAAATATTATCAAAGAGTTTGCCCACAAATTTCTTATAGAATGTAGTGCAGCAATAAGTCAAGTAAAGAAAAATGAAGTTCACCCACTTATAAAAAAAGTTTGCGACTACGTAGATAAAAATCTTTCTAAAGATTTATCACTTGAAGAAAGTGCTGACTTTGCAGGTGTTTCATCCTTTTACCTAAGCAAGCTCTTTAAAGAAGAAATAGGGAAAACTTTCATAAATTTCATTTCAGACAAGAGATTAGAAAAATCTCGGCAACTGCTAGAAGAAACATCTCTTTCCATAAAGGAAATATCTGCCCAAGTAGGTTACAATGACCAAAACTACTTTAGCAGAATATTCAAAAACAAATACGGAATATCTCCAAAGGAATACAGGAAAGCAAAATGAAAAGTTTAATAAAAAAAATCTTTATCCTACTATCATTAAGTCTTACCTTTTTCTCCTGCAAAAAGAATGAAGAAAAAATTGCAATAAGTTCAAACTTGCAAAAAGGCCCCGACCCGCTCACCATTGGTTTCTCCATAGACACTTTGGCAATTGAACGCTGGCAGCGCGACATGGACATTTTTATAAACAAAGTGCGAGAACTTGGGGCTGAAGTAATAGTTCAAAATGCAGGTAATAATATAGAAGAACAAAACAGACAGTTGCTTTATCTTTTAGAACGCAACGTAGATGCAGTTGTTGTTCTTCCCAAAAAAGCAGATTCTATAAGCGACAGTCTGCAAAAACTTAGGGCAAAAAACATACCAGTAATTTCTTACGACAGACTCACACGAAATGCGGATATAAACCTCTACCTAACAATAGACAGCAAAAAAGTTGGGGAATACATGGCAACAGAAATGCTACGCCGCTCTCAAGGGACAAACTGGTACTGCATCTTAGGACCAGAAGAAGACTATAACATGACACTTATTAAAGAAGGTCTAGACAGAATTATCCGCACAAGTTCAGTCCGCATAAACCACATTTTTTACACAGACGGCTGGAACTACGATCTTTCGTATCAGGAGATGGTCAGAATCTTAAAAAACGACACCTTTCCTGACGCAATAATTTGCGGAAACGATGCAGTTGCCGCAAGTGTCATTCAGGCAATTGACCGCTACGACCCAGAAACTCATATTCCCGTGTGCGGTCAAGACGCAGATATTTTAGCTTGCCAATACATAGTTCAGGGTAAACAAGATTTTACTATTTATAAACCCATTATTGAACTTGCAGAACTTGCTGCAGAATGTGCAGTTCTTTTAGCCAAAAAACAAGAAATTCCCCAAGACAAGTTCAAAATCAGAACAATAAATAATGGTTATGCTGATATACCGTCAATATGGCTAAGTCCCACTTATGTAGATAAATACAATATCGATAAGGTGATTGTAGATTCAGGTTTCCACAACGCAGCCACTATTTACAAAAATTAGCACAATTTAAACAACAAAAAAATCTAGATTTGTCTCAAAAACTAGGGCAAATTTCTTATGTAAAATTAAGAAAATGCCAAAAAATTCAAGAATTTCAATAAATTTCTTTTTAAAATCCACTGTATACTATAAAAGAAATAGGGACATAAGCCCCCATAAAAAACTTTAGGAGTGTTTTTATATGAAAAAGATTTTTGCTATTCTTATGGCAGCAGCTGCTCTTACAACAGCAGTTTTCGCTAAGTCTGCAAAGGGAACAAAAGTTGGTGTTTCAATGCCTACAAAAGACTTGCAGCGTTGGAATCAGGACGGATCTAACATGAAGGCACAGCTTGAAAAAGCAGGCTATGTAGTAGACCTTCAGTTTGCAGCAAACGATATTCCAACACAAGTTTCACAGATTGAAAACATGATTACAGGAAAATGCAAGGTCCTGGTTATCGCTTCAATCGACGGATCTGCCCTCACAAACGTTCTTGAGACTGCTCGCAAGAAGAAGATTCAGGTTATTGCCTATGACCGCCTGATTATGAACTCAAAGGCAGTTTCCTACTATGCAACATTTGACAACTACAAGGTTGGAACAATTCAGGGTGACTATCTAGTTGAAAAACTCAACCTCAAGAACCGCACAAAAGACGATCCTGCTTACATGGAATTCTTCACTGGTGACCCAGGTGACAACAACATCAACTTCTTCTTCGGTGGTGCAATGGATGTTCTTAAGCCATACCTCGACAAGGGTGTAATCGTATGTCCTTCAGGACAGACAGCAAAAGCACAGGCTGCCACTTTGAACTGGTCTACAGAAGAAGCTCAGAAAAGAATGGAAAACCTCATCACTTCTAACAAGTATGGTCCAAAGGGTGCAAAACTTGATGCAGTATACTGTTCAAACGACTCAACAGCTAACGGTGTAACAAATGCTCTTAAGTCAGCAGGTTATACAGCAGAAAACTTCCCAATCATCACTGGTCAGGACTGCGATATCGTAGCTGTAAAGAACATGATTGAAGGAACACAGGCTATGTCTATCTTCAAAGACACACGCACACTTGCTTCAAAAGTAGTTGAAATGGTTGACGCAATCTGCCAGGGCAAAAAAGCTCCTGTAAACGACAACAAAACATACAACAACGGAACTGGAGTTATTCCTTCTTACCTTTGCGAACCAGTTTACGGTTCAAAGGACAACTACAAGAAGTTGCTGATTGATTCTGGTTACTACACTGAAGCACAGCTCAGATAGTAAGTAATTACTAAATCTACAAAGAACCTTTGGTGAAAACTAAAGGTTCTTTTTTTAGGGGTACCCTAAATACTATAATAAAAAAGAGAGGTTCCAATGGCTAAAACATTATTGGAAATGAAAAATATAACAAAGTTATTTCCGGGTGTAAAAGCACTAGATAACGTAAATCTTACTGTTGAAGAAGGTGAGATTCTCGCTATCTGTGGTGAAAACGGTGCCGGTAAATCAACTTTGATGAATGTTCTAAGCGGTATTTATCCATATGGAACATATACAGGCGATATAGTCTATGATGGAGAAATCTGCAAATTTCAAACAATCCGAGATAGTGAAGCAAAAGGCATAGTTATAATTCATCAGGAACTTGCACTAGTTCCACTTCTTTCCATAGGCGAAAACATGTTCCTTGGAAACGAAAGAGGTTCAAAAGCAAAAATAAACTGGTCAGAAACTTTTGATAAAGCTGACGAACTTTTAAAAATGGTAGGACTTAAAGAGTCCTCTAAAACTCTTATCAAAGATATAGGAGTTGGAAAACAGCAGCTAGTAGAAATTGCTAAGGCCCTAGGCAAGAACGTAAGACTTCTTATTCTTGACGAGCCAACAGCATCTCTTAACGATACAGAAGCAAAACACCTTCTAGACCTACTTCTAGAATTCAAAAAACAGGGAATGACTTCTATCATCATTACCCACAAACTAAATGAGGTTTCCTATGTAGCGGACAAGATTACAGTCATACGCGACGGTTCGTCTATTGCTTCAATGGACAAAAAGAAGGATTCATTCACAGAAGATACAATCATTTCTGCTATGGTAGGAAGAAGCTTAAAAGACCGCTTCCCCAAGAGAACACCTCAAATAGGTGACATTTGTTTTGAAGTCAAAGATTGGTGCGTAGACCACCCTGTATTTGACGGAATAAAAGTATGCGACCACATAAACTTTAACCTAAGGAAGGGTGAGGTTCTAGGTATTTCAGGACTTATGGGCGCCGGCAGAACAGAACTTGCAATGAGTATCTTTGGTCATTCATACGGAACAAATATTCGTGGTCATATATACATGAACGGAAAGGAAGTTTCATTCCCCAACGTTAAATCAGCAATTAGAGCAGGTCTGGCTTATGTAACTGAAGACAGAAAGGGTAACGGACTTATTCTTTCTGAATCAATCAGTAAAAATACAACAGCAGCAAAACCTGAAAAAATATCTAAATATTCTGTTATTGACTTTGATAAAGAAAGACAGTATGCAGAAGATTATGCAAAAGAGATGCACACAAAATGTGCTTCCGTTATGGAAGATGTGGGAAACCTTTCTGGCGGAAACATGCAGAAAGTTCTATTAGGCAAGTGGCTTTTCGCTGAACCAGACATCCTGATACTTGACGAACCGACTCGCGGTATAGATGTTGGTGCTAAATATGAAATCTACTGCATAATAAACAAAATGGTTGCAGAAGGAAAATCAGTCATAATGATT
>CAJOQA010000060.1 GCA_905236465.1 uncultured Treponema sp. | reverse complement strand
GAATAAAGCCCTTATATAATAGCAATTAGATAAAAGTTAATTTCACACCCCAAACTAACGTGCCACAGCTGGTGCTAATAAGTGCAGGCTTTTCGCCACCAGCTACAGTATTTTACCCAAGCAAACAACAAAAAGTTATAATTTTAAGAATGAAATTTTTCATTAATTCTGTAAAACTGAGGTGAATTATTATAGTGAAAGCAGAATTACTTTGTAATTCTGCAATCCTCAATAAAATTACAGGAGGTAATTTTATTGAGGCAAAGCCCACCCTAAGAGGAGTGGGCGAATACAACCTAACAGAAATAAGTTAGGTTGTAAAAGTAAGAGTTAGACTATTAGTCTGTTACGTAAATCCTAAATTCCTGACTGCAGAAACATCCTGTATCGCTACCAACGTCAAAGGTAATTTTGAATGTATATGTATTTGTTACAACACTAAAGTTTGGACTAGATAAAGACAATGTTGCTTCTGTTGTTGCCATATACGTATAATCTGCATCATCACTTGAATCTTCTACAAGTGTTGGATATGGTGAAGTTGCACCAGCAACACTATAGTTTCCTGTCATAGGGACAGTTGTACTATATCCATCCTTCAATTTGTATGTAAAATTTGTTAAATTCATTCCTTTTGGATTTGTATTCTTGCTGTACACCTTGAACTTAAGATTTATAGGATTTGTTGTTACATCAGCTTTTGAAATACTATAACCACCTGTTACAGCCTTTACTATTGTTCCATCAGGTACAATTTCAGCAACTGCATAGTATCGGTTTGCATCATCAATTATAGATATGCTAGACTGTTTGATTTTTACAATCAAATCGCCAAGTCTTGCTGTATCTGTCTGGTCTGTAGCAACTTCAAGTACACGTGTACTTGCGGAATCATTAGGATCCGTAACATAGCTTGAGTCAAGTGCGTATTGGTTCTCCCAATCTGAAGTTGAGTCATCAAAAGCAACAGCACAAGTATCAGCAGTATTATCACCGTCAATATCAATTGTTGAAGTAGAATCTATGTGGTTAACAACAATTGTGTTATAGGTACCCTCAAGTGTAATCTTCTTTGCCTTTGAAGTTGTATCATCTGCACAAGCATTAAGACGACCGTCTTGAACAGGAGTTGTAGCACTTGCATCATACTTCTTTAAAGTTACAAGACCATTGAATATAGTATTTTTAATATAGATGTTTGGAGTTGCTATGGTAACATCACCAGAAAGAGTTACATCTGAAAGCATTACACGGAATTCTCCAGAACTCTCATTTGCAGAAAAAGTAATATCAGGAGAAATAGTTGCTGTTCCTGTACCATATTTAGAAATACGGATTATAGCATCCTGAGAAGCTGTTGTATTTGCAAATGTAATTGCGTCTGTTTCTGTTGGAGCACCAGAAACCATAATCCACCATTCAGTAGACTTATTTGAACCAGTTCCTGTTATATCACCATCAGAAAGACGTGAACCAATAGTATCAGCAGCCTTCTTTACAGTTGCAAATGGAGCAAATATAGAACCTGTACCATCAGTATCCGATCCTGTAGCACTTACAAAGAATATTCTGCGACGATAATCTTCCAAAAGTTCAGTAGTGAGAACATATCCGTAATTGGAACCATTTTTAGAAGAATCTAGGCTTGTTCCATCGGCAGAAATCGAACCACTGTAAGCTACCGTAGCTGTAAAATCTGTTGATCCTTTTAAAACATAGGACTTAACACCTGGCAAAATATAAAGTTTATCCTCTATAGAGAAAATTTCTTCAGGAGTTGTTGCAGTATTATAAACTATAACCTCAACATCATAACTTCCAGCTACAACACCTGTCAAATCAAATGCAAACTTTGTAGCAGCCCCTCCAATACCAGAATATGAAACTTCCTTTGCAACTGTTGTTGCAGAAGCTGGACCTACAAGAGCAATTTTTACACTTCCAACTTTTAAGTCTTCTTTTATACCTGTAGCTGTTGCAGGAATATCTACAGGTATAATAGCTTCTCCGGCATCACTAGATATATTCTTAGCAGATATAACCATACTAGAAGGATCTCCACCGTTAGTCTCGCTAAAAGTAACAGTTCCGTTTGCATTCTCTGTAATGTACAATTTTAAAGTTCCACGCACAACTGCAGCTGCTGCAATAGCAGCAACTTTTTCTGTATCAGTTGCATCAGCGTCTAAAGATGCATCAGTAAAAACATCATCGGGACTTTTGTAGGTTCCATAAGCCGTAAAATACCAAACCTTTGTGCTTATTCCGATTGTAAATTCAATGCCAGTAGTTTTATTCGCAATTGTAGGATAATAAACATCAGTAACAACGTCTCCGCTTGTTTTTCCTGCGGCATAATCAGCATAGACTACAGAATTAGTATCTGTTGCAGATACAGTAGAACCATACACAGTGTAATAGAGTGTAGGTGTTTCAGGTGCAATTGTACGAGCATTCTTGATGATGGAATCAAGAGGGCTTGTTGCCCCCAACTTAAATGTAACCGTTCCATCTTCATTCAGAGTATAGGTGCTCTGTGCTGTTGATGTACGGGTTGTTGTTTCTGATGTGGAATCAGTAGTGTCCACATCGCCGCCAAAAAGACCAGAGCAGCCTGTTAAAAACAAAGAGGCAGCTGCAGCCAGTCCAAGAAAAGATTTTAACAGTTTTCTTTTCATTCTTTACTCCTTTTAGGTTACCGCTTATTATAACACATTATAAGGCGGATTTCCTTAATTAGTTCCAAAAACATATATATCTATATGCACAAGGTTGACGCTAACGTCACCACAGGCAAATGATACCACCATATCATAAGGGCTCTTGTTTTTAGGCGCAAACTCAAGCTCAGACGGCAATGTGCAAGTATAGGTTATGCTGTCACTAGTCCTTGAACTCTCGTTGCAGATAAAATCAGGAGATTTTGTCCCTATATCATTTATATACACCTTAAGGTTGCTTATCTCCCCTAAGACAGAGCCGTCCCGTGTCTCAATCTTCAGCTCAAAATTATGATCCCCAGCAAAGGTCGTTGTGGTAAAGAAGCAAGGAAGGGCGCTTACCGTCAGAGGAATATTTTCCAACTGAACATCTATGCTCAAAATAACATCCGCAACCTTACCTACCCCAAAGGACCAGGCTGTTGTCTCGCAGTCCAAAAAGCCGTCCGCACTGGCAACCGCCTCCACATAGTAAAGGCCTGTCTTAAGGCTATGTTCCACTGTGCTAGTGCTAGTCCCTGACCAAGGGTATGCAGCGTCTCCTTGCTCTTGCACGACAAATTTGGGGTTCTCTTCCGTAGTGTCACACCACCAAATCTTATATTCCATAGACACGTCCGTTATGTCAGAAACATTCCCGCCCACTGTGGTGCTTGGGGGAATAAGCTTAAAACCATACCGCACCTGCTCCCCTGTCCTAGTATCGTAAACCTTCCCTGTAACTACATCCTCATACTCACCGTCAGTCGCAGTTTCTATCAAGGCCTGCGGGCGGGCAAGCCTCATCTCTTCGCTGGTTATATCCCAGTTCTGCTCTAGATACTCCACAAGGCCAATGTCGCCGGAAAGCTGGCAGGCAGCAAGAACCAAACAAAAAGCAGTCCACAAAGAAAGCGCAAACAGGCGGAATTTCAGTTTTTTCATCTGAACCTCCACCCACAGCCTAACTCAAACGTGAAATTCGGGAAAACAACCTTTAGTCCAAAAGGAAAGGCAAAGTCCAAGCCCGCACTCACCGTAAAATGCTCCCAAAATGTCCTTACAAGGTTGCAGCCTATCAGGGCCTGGGGGTAAATCCAGTTATATGTCTCAGGGGTAAAGCCACTTGTATAGTTGAATGTGGGTTCCTTCGCAAACATTATGCCACCGCCGGCATAAGCGTGTATATCAAGATTCTCTTTAAAGAAAAAATTAAGGATATAAAAGGCATCCAGGGTAAAGTATTCCATTTTAAAAGAATACTTAGGCTGCTCATCGGTAAAGCGGCTCCAACTTCCCTTTAGGCCCAAGCCATCTCCTGCTTTTATAATTCCTAAATTCAGATAATCAAATTCAGCAAAAAAACCTAGGGGGGCAAAATACGAACTGTTCTCAAAATGAAGCAAATCACCAATAGAACCGTCTATGGGAATTGCAAAAAGGGCATGGTAGCCACCAGACAAAGCTAGCTCCCGCTTAGGACCATAGGCCTCTGTCTCCTCATCTTCCTCTATATCCTCAGCAATTTCTGCATCAAACCAATCGTCGCTAAACTGATTGTCTCCTAAGACAGAAGAAGAGCCCCCGCTATTCCCATTTCCAGTCCCTTTTGAACCTTCATTTCTTGTAACTTCGCTGTCACCACCATCATCCCCTGCGAATTCTTCTTCCCCTTCGCGGATTTTTGGGGCGTATGGTCTTCTTGAATTTTGATCTTCGGGTAAATCGTTGTAGATGTCTTCAATGAAAGTCTGCGCATAGATTCTTGACTGCGCGCTAAGGGCTGAGAAAATAACAAAAACAAAGACAAAAGTCAGGAAAGCTCTTTCCGTCATTACTTTAACTTTCTTATAAAAAATCCCATTTTTCCCCTTTATATATACCCACCATATTTCTAAATTATCGGATGAACCTTAAAATATAATAATGTGTTAATTATAGAATTTTTAGAGATTTTATGCAAGCATCAAATAAAAATCATCAAGCAGTTTCTGTCACCGCCGAGGAATCTACAAAAGTATTACCACTGCACAAGTTTTGGGGTATCTCAAAAACTACAGTTTTTCGAGGCTCACTTTATAGATTTTCATTTATTTTGCAACATCCCGCTCTCCCATGCTTTACATTATAACTATTATCTCTTGTGCAATGATCAGACTGTCATCTAATGGCGAGACTGTCATTGCGAGCACCGCCGAGGAATCTATTTCCCTTGCGGACACAAATCTTTAAGAATACATTCAGAACACTTAGGATTACGGGCAGTACAAGTATACCTGCCGTGCAAAAGAAGCCAGTGGTGGGCATTCTTAAGGAATTTTTCAGGAACAATCTTAAGCAAATCCTTTTCAACAAGCTCAGGACTTTTCCCCTCAGACAAGGACAGGCGGTGGCTGACCCTAAAAACATGGGTATCAACAGGAACCGTAGCTTTTCCAAATACAACATTAAGCACTACGTTTGCAGTTTTTCTCCCAACTCCAGGCAAAGACATCAGTTTTTCTGCATCATCAGGAACCTTGCTGTCAAATTCCTCTATTAATTTCTGGCTTAAGGCAATAATATGGTCCGCTTTAGAATTATACAAACCAATGGATTTTATGTAGCTGATTAAAGCCCCCCTTCCCAAAGAGAGCATCTCTTCAGGAGTCTTTACTTTTTCAAAGAGGGGCTTTGTCGCAAGATTTACGCTCTTATCCGTTGCCTGAGCTGACAGCACCACGCATACTAAAAAACAGTAAGCATTCGGGGCTACAAGCTCAGGCTTAGGATTTGCATCCCCAAGAGAAAATCTTGTAAAAATCTCTTCTATATAGTGGGACTTTTTTGTCACAAATTATTTTCCAACTTCAGCCTTCAGGGCCTCAACCTTATCAGTCTTTTCCCAGGGGAATTCGCTGCGACCAAAGTGCCCGTAAGTTGCGGTCGCGCTGTAGATCGGGCGCTTAAGGTCTAGGGTTTTGATTATTCCAGAAGGTGTGCAGTCAAAAACCTTTTTAACAGCCTCAACAATCTTTGCCTCAGGAACTTTGCCTGTAGCAAAGGTTTCAGCCATAATGCTTACAGGGAAAGGAACGCCTATTGCATAAGAAAGCTGAATCTCGCACCGTTCGGCTAGGTCAGCGGCAACTATATTCTTAGCTATATAGCGGGCCATGTAGGCTGCAGACCGGTCAACTTTTGAAGGATCCTTGCCACTAAAAGCCCCACCACCGTGTCTTCCCATTCCACCGTAAGTATCAACGATAATCTTGCGGCCGGTCAAGCCTGAATCTCCTACAGGACCGCCAATACAGAACTTTCCAGTTGGGTTTACAAAGAATTTTGTGGAAGCATCAAGCAGGCCTGTGGGCTCAAGTACAGGTTTAATCAGTTTTTCCACAACAGTCTCCTCAATCTCCTCATAAGAAATTTCAGGGTCATGCTGCTGAGAAAGAACGACAGTATCAATATGAACAGGCTTGTGACCTTCGTATTCTATAGTAACCTGAGCCTTTGAATCCGGTCGGAACCACTTGATTCCTTCATTTTTTCTTAAATTAGCTGATTTTCTCATCAGGCTGTGGGCATACATGATAGGAGCCGGCATGAGTTCCGCAGTCTCTTTACAGGCAAAGCCAAACATCATTCCCTGATCTCCAGCCCCCTGCTGACCCTTGAACTTAGAAAGTCCCTGTCCTACTACTCCCTGATTTATATCTCCAGACTGATTATGAATCATATTGAGAACTGCCATAGAATTATAGTCCAATCCATAGGCAGGGTTTGAATAGCCTATATTTTTTGCAACATTTCGCGCAACTTCCTGAACGTCAACATAGGCATTTGTTGTAATTTCACCACCAACTAAAATCATGGCCTGGCAAGCAAAGGTCTCGCAAGCAACATGACTTTCCTTATCCTGACGCAGACATTCGTCAAGAATTCCATCGCTAATCTGGTCGCAAAGTTTGTCGGGGTGCCCCTCACCTACTGACTCAGATGTAAAAAGATAACGTTTGTTTTCCATAAAAAAGACTCCTGTAATAAAGCCATATAAATTACGCTTCTGCAAGGCAATAACATTACCGGTTAGCAGAGCATTACCATTGTAATATAATAGAAAAAAGATTTCAATATCAAATTCACCCTGCCAGTCCGATACGGTTATTGAAGTAAATCAGAATCTATTGTATAATAAGCCGTAAATTTTAATTTACGAGGGCGAAATACATGGCATATTTTTACGATGAACCGTCTCACACTTTTGGTGAGTATCTTCTTATCCCTGGCTACACAAGCGCCGACTGCATACCAGAAAATGTTTCCTTAAGAACACCTGTTACCCGCTATAACAAAAAGGCAGGTGAAAAATCAGACCTTTACATGAACATTCCTATGGTCAGCGCAGTAATGCAGTCAGTTTCAGACGACAGGCTTGCAATTGCACTTGCAAAAGAAGGGGGGATTTCCTTTATCTTCGGTTCCCAAACAATAGAAAATCAAGCAGCCATGGTAGCTCGCGTAAAGGCCTACAAAGCAGGCTTCGTCACATCAGATTCAAATATCCGCCCAAACCAAACCCTAGAAGAAGTGATAGAGCTCATAAAAAAGACAGGGCATTCAACTATCGCAGTAACAGATGATGGCAGCGCACACGGAAAACTTGAAGGCATCATAACAGAAAGAGACTTTAGGGCTGGCAAGGTTCCTGCAGGGGCAAAAGTCAGCGACTACATGACACCTTTTAAAGATTTAGTCACCGGTCAGGACGGAATCAGCCTAGACGCTGCGAACGACCTTATTTGGGCTAGAAAAGTCAACCAGCTTCCTGTCATAGACCAAGAAGGTCATTTAGTTTCACTTGTATTCCGCAAAGACTTTGACAGCCACGAAAACCACCCCTTAGAGCTTCTAGACAAAGACCACCGCTACATTGTAGGTGCAGGTATCAACACAAGGGACTATATGGAACGCGTTCCTGCCCTGCTAAAGGCCGGAGTAGACGTTCTCTGCCTTGACTCTTCAGAAGGCTATTCTGAATGGCAGGCAAGGGCCTTACATGACATTCACGAAAAATTCGGAAAAAACGTAAAAGTTGGGGCCGGAAACGTCGTTGACAGGGAAGGATTTATGTTCCTTGCAGAAAATGGGGCCGACTTTGTAAAAATCGGAATAGGTGGCGGTTCAATATGTATTACCCGTGAGCAGAAGGGTATTGGTCGCGGACAGGCTACAGCTACAATAGAAGTTGCAAAGGCCCGCGATGAGTATTACCAAAAGACAGGCATCTACGTTCCTATCTGCTCGGATGGTGGCATTGCCCGTGACTATCATATAACACTAGCCCTTGCCATGGGGGCAGACTTTGTAATGCAGGGGCGCTACTTTGCCCGTTTCGATGAATCACCTAGCAACAAGTTGATTGTAAACGGTAACTATGTAAAGGAATATTGGGGCGAAGGTAGCAACCGTGCTCGCAACTGGCAGCGCTATGACTTGGGCGGCAAAAAGGGCATGGCTTTTGAAGAGGGAGTAGACTCCTACGTTCCGTATGCAGGACACCTGCATGACAACGTGCAGATAACGATGAGCAAGGTTATACACACAATGTGCAACTGTGGGGCACTGAGCATAGCAGAACTTCAGCAAAAGGCAAAACTCACATTGGTTTCTGCCGTAACCATTCAAGAATCAAGTGCCCATGATGTACAGGTACGAAATACTTCAATGCAGTCCTAAGGTAAGGAGGAAATAAATTGAAAATCGTAATTATCGGTGCCCAGTGGGGCGATGAAGGTAAGGGAAAAATCGTTGACTATTTAGCAGAAGATGCAAAGTATGTTGTCCGCTACGCAGGAGGTCCTAACGCAGGGCATACAATTGTAGTAGACGGAAAGCAATTTGCCCTGCACCAGGTTCCAAGTGGAATTCTTTATTCAGACAAAAAAGTTTTTCTTGGAGCAGGAATGGTAATTGACCCCGAAGCCCTCTTTAATGAACTTGAGATGCTAAAGGAAAACGGTATAAACTGGGAAGGCAGGGTATTCATATCAGACAGGGCACAGCTTATCCTGCCCCGCTACCGTCAGATGGACAAAGACAGGGATGCCAAGCGCAAGAGACCGATTGGAACTACAGGCAGAGGAATTGGAATTGCCTATAGCGAAAAGGCCCAGCGCGATGGTATTCGCCTTGCTGACCTTGACTGGGCAGAAAAAATGGCAGAATTTGACGGTGAGGACAAGGAATACCTTGACAAATACAAGGACCGCCTTATTGAAATGAGGGTGGACCTAACCGCCAAGATGTGGGAATTCCGCAAAGACAATATTCTGTTTGAAGGTGCCCAGGGAGCAATGTTGGACATCGATTCTGGTACCTACCCCTACGTTTCATCCGGTGCCTCTTGTGCTGCAGGAGCTGCAACTGGGTGTGGTATTGGTCCCCACGACTTAGATAAAATTTTAGGTGTATTTAAAGCGTACCAAACCCGTGTAGGTAACGGTCCTATGCCAACAGAGTTCAACAGCACAAGTGAAGGTGAGCTCTGCGACTATGTGCGCAAAACCGGCCGTGAATTCGGCGTTACAACAGGAAGGGCCCGCCGTTGTGGCTACCTTGACCTTGTTGCCCTGCGCTATGCCTGTCGCACAAACTCTTTGGACGGCCTAGTTCTTACCCACCTTGACATTTATGATGCAATGGATGAAATAGAAGCTTGCGTTGCTTATGACATTAACGGAAAGATTGTCACAGACTTCCCTGCAAACGTAGATGCCATGAACGCCGCTAAGCCTACACTTAAGAAATTCAAGGGCTGGAAAACTGAGCTTAAGAACTGCAAGTCTTACGATGATTTACCAAAGAATGCTAGGGAATACATAGAATTTATAGAAGATTTTACTGGAACTCCTGTAGACATCATCAGCGTAGGATACGAAAGGAACCAGACCTTTATCCGCAAAAACCCTTGGAAATAGGACTTTTGCTTAGCTATCATCCCTAACAAAAAAAAACAAAGCCGTGCGCACTTCCGTGGGAACAAGAAGTATGGGTAGCGCACGGCTTTTCTTTTAGTGAGTGGAATCATGCTGTGTTCACATGACACCTTATTTATACAACAAAATAATTTTTTTGTCAAGAAAAAATCCCTAAAAAAGGATTTATTTTCTATCTTGAGGGGATTTTCAAAAAGTCTCCTTTCCTGTATACTAAAAGCATGGATTCAAGTACTTTCTGGCAGAATATAAAGGCAAAACTAAAGGAAAAGGGGCTCAAGCAAGAATGGCTTTGCCTGCAATGCAATATTCCCCTACAAACTTTGCGCAATTGCATCTACTACAAAAGGTGGCCAGGCTTAGATTCAGCTTACAAAATTGCACGGGCTCTCAATGTCCGCATAGAAGACCTTTTAGAAGAAGCATACACAGATGGAAATAGGGAACTTACAATTTCAGTCCCCTTAATTGACCAACTACTATCTGCGGGAAAAGGCGAATTTCTTCCAGACCAAGATTTTGCAAAAGAATATATTCCTATCCCGTCCTATTTAAAATCCTATGCAAAAACCGCGGCCGCCCTTACCGTTAGGGGAGACAGCATGGAGCCTACTTTTTTTGATGGAGATATAGTAGTCTGCGATGGCCTAGGCTGGCAACAGTCAGATGCAGTCTATGCCCTGCACCTAGGCGGGTCTGGCTACATAAAAAGAGTCTGCCAAAAAAACGG
>CAJOQA010000059.1 GCA_905236465.1 uncultured Treponema sp. | reverse complement strand
TTTTTCCTAAGAGATGCCATCCCCACCTCTCACTTTAGTTCTAAAGCAGCCCGTATAAGCCCTAAGTAGGCAGCCTTGGACCTTGCCCCCAAAATGCTTTCTCCAAGTATATTTCCCTCTGAATCCACAAGAAAACTGGTGGGTACAGCCTGAACACCCAGCAAAGAATCGATGTCCGTGTTGTAAAGGACGTTTGTATAGGAAACACCGCTTTGGGAAAGTATGTCTTTTGCAAGTGTGATACCGTCAGAATCACCTTTCTGTACGTCACAAACAAAGCCGACTATCTGCCCGCCCTGGTCCTTGATTTCTTCCGCAAGGCTTGCAAGCTCAGGCATTTCATTGATGCAGGGACCGCAAAAAGTTCCCCAAACATTAACCATTGTTATTTTTGCAGCTGAAAATATGCTTGTATCCACAGGCTTTCCCTCTAAATCAACAGAAGAAAAACGTAGCAAAGAAGAAGATTCAGCTTCTTTTTCAGGGATAGCAGAAAGGGGATTTTCTTTTTTTGTAGGCTCATAAAAGACCAGGCTCTTTTTCACAGACGGGAAGGTCTTTAAAAGTTCAAGATATTTTTCAGGAAGCTGATCCTGTGCAAGTCCCAGAAGAGAGCATATTTTTTGTACATCATAGGAAACAAAATATCGTGACTTGCTGCCTTCTTGACCCAATTTCTCAAGGTCCGCAACATCTCCCCCTACCTCTCTGCGGAAGGTCTCCTCTGAAATTACCTTGCTATCTATAATTGCTACTATAAACAAAGGATACACGTCCGTTTGGTTATCAGCAATAAAGTCAACTATAATTCCGCAATCCCCTTCCCCACCAACTTCTGTCATACTAAGATTTTTAGAATAATCTTGCCAAACTTTTGACTTTTCAAATTTAATTCCAACTCCATCAAAGGCTTGATAATTCTTTTTCCCGCAAGAAGCAAAAATCACACTGACTAAAACAATAAAAATTGATACAAATCTTATTTTTCTCACACCTACACCTCTAAAGTAAATGCTGTCGCCGTACCTCTTAAGTAAAACAATAATATAGTATAATGTTTCATTATTCAAGGGTAGAATTTTCTACAAATAAAATATACTATAGTTTATCATGAAAAGCATCACACTTAACGGTAACGATTTAACCATTGAAGACGTCTGCAAGGTAGCAGAAGAAAATATTCCTGTTGAACTTAGCAGTGAAAAATCATTTCTTGAAACATTAAAGAAGTCTAGGGAATTCCTTTTGGACTATATCTCGAAAGGGCTTCCCACATACGGGGTCACCACTGGCTTTGGGGACTCGTGTGACAATCAGATAAGCCCCGAAAAAGCAGCAGCCCTGCAGCACGCCATTGTCTCTTACCACGGAATAGGGCTGGGACCGGTATTCAGCCACCAAACAGGCAGGGCTGTCGTTCTCTGCCGCTTGAATTCCAATGTAAAGGGAGGATATTCTGCCATTCGCACAGAGCTTGCCCGTATGATGGAAAGCCTGCTCAACAAAGACATAATCCCTGTAATACCTGAGCTTGGTTCTGTGGGGGCAAGCGGAGACCTTACCCCGCTTTCATACCTGGGGGCTGTAATGTATGGGGAACGTAAAGTTTATTATAAGGGAAAAATAGTTCCCACAATGGAAGCATTTAAAGCTGAAGGTTTGAGCCCCCTACCCCTTGAAGCAAAAGAGGGGCTTGCTGTTATGAACGGAACCTCTGTAATGACAGCGGTCGCAGCCCTTTCTTGGAAAAAGGCAGAAAGGCTTGCGAATATCTCTGACTTTTTAACCGCAGCCGCCTCTGAAATACTTAGGGGAAAAGACGTTCCTTTCCGCGCAAAAGTCAGCGAAATAAAGAACCACCCTGGCCAATGCGAAAGCGCAGCCTATATATATAATATTGTAAAGGATGCAAAGAGAGTTTACAACTATGAAGAATTCTTAAAAGAAATGGGGTCTATAAAAAACAAGGGCTACCAAAAAAGAGACAAAAAGATTCAAGACAGATATTCAATCCGCTGCGCCCCACAAATAAACGGGGTGCTGCGCGACACTTTGCATACGACTAGAGCCTGGATAGAACAGGAACTAAACTCCGCAAATGATAACCCCCTTGTTGACATAGAAAGCGGAAGCCTTTTTAACACCGGTAACTTCTATGGCGGGCACATCTGCGCTTCTTGCGATTACTTACGCATAGCCCTGGCAAACATCAGCGACTTAGCGGACAAGCAGGCGGAGCTTTTAATAGACGGAAAGTTCAACGGCCTTACAGAAAATCTTATTCCTGTAACCAAAGATGATGACCCACAGGCAGGGCTCCGCTTTGGCTACAAGGCAGCCCAAATCACTATGTCGGCAATCCGCGGGGAAGTCCAGTCCTATGCAAATCCAATCAGCATAACATCCGCCCCTACGGAAGCCATAAACCAAGACAAAGTTTCTATGGGAACTATCTCTGCCCGCCACTTAGCCAAACAGATTGACCTGATTTTCTTACAGTTTGCGGTCCACACGCTAGCAGTTTGCCAGGCAATGGATATTGTAGGAAAAGCTGAATTCAGCCCCTTCCTTCAGAAAGTGTACGAGCAAGTCAGAAAAGTTTCTCCCTTTATGGAAGATGACAGGGCACTTGATACTGAAGCAGAAGAAGTTTCAAATATTCTTAAATCCTCAAGTTTATTTGAATAGCCGAATAATTTCTATTCAACAACAAGACGGTGGTCGCCTTCCGGCATAGTGTCAAGGCAGACCACGTCATAGCCATTGAGCTTGTGATCCCAAACAGGGTAAAAAGCCTCAAACATCTCTTCTATTTTTTTTCCGACCTCAACCCGCAGGATTTTTTTGCCAGAGAAAACGGAATCTTCAAATTCCATATCTAAATCTTCTATTAAACTTACAACTTCATCAGTAATATCCATTGACTTTCTCCAATACACCTTTGTTTTCTTCTATATTAATCCACACTTCTTCTTTTGTAAAGTATTCAAAACGTGATTGTCTTTTTGTTTTTTTAATGGTAAAATAGGGGCATGACAACAAATGTAATGATAGTTGGTGTAGGTGGTCAGGGGTCTTTATTGGCAAGCAAACTTCTTGGCCGCGCAGTGCTTAAAAAGGGGTATGATGTAAAAGTCAGCGAAGTTCACGGAATGAGTCAAAGGGGTGGCAGTGTTGTAACTTATGTCCGTTTTGGGGATGCAGTTTCATCTCCTATAATAGACAAGGGTGAAGCAGACTTTATAATCTCTTTTGAAACCCTAGAAGCAGCCCGTTATATGGACATTTTAAAAAAAGGTGGCAGGGTAATCGTAAACAAGCAGCAGCTTGACCCCATGCCGGTAATTACTGGGGTGGCAGAATACCCTGAAAATCTTATTCAAAAGATGGAAAATGCAGGGGCAAAAGTTGATGCAATGGATGCCCTTAAAATAGCAATGGAGGCTGGCTCTGCAAAAGCTGCAAACATTGCGCTGATGGGCCGATTTTCAAACTACTGCACAGACATAAGCGAAGATGAATGGCTTGAAGCCTTAAGCGAATGCGTAAAAGCTCAGTTTTTAGAGTTAAACAAGAAGGCTTTTGCATTGGGGCGCAAAAATTAAAACAAATTAAGAGAATTTTAATGAATAAAGAAGAATTAGCAGAAGTAAAAAGCCGGTTTGCTGCTGACCGCTATGCGGTAGAAACAACAGGTATCCAGATTCTTGATGCAGGTGACGGCTTAGCAGAGGTTATGCTAGAACTTGATAACCGTCACAAAAATGCATTAGGGGCTGTTATGGGGGCAGTTTACTTTACAATGGCGGATTTTGCCTTTGCTGTAGCAACAAATTCTTGCCCTCAGGACAAAACTGCAACAGTAACGCTAAACAGCCAGATTAATTACCTGAATGCCGCTAAAAGCAATACTTTGTATGCCAAGGCAGTAGTTAAAAAAAACGGTCGCACAACGGTTTACTGCGAGATTGAGATTTACGAAAAGGCAAATGATACAAAAAGAACTGTAGCCGTGGTATCAACAACGGGGTTCAAGATTTCAAAATAACACTTTATGCATAAAAAAACCCTGAACTTAGTTCAGGGTTTAAAGGTCAAAATTACAATTACACGCTACAGGTAAATTGCTCCAAGTTCAAAATCAGTACCAAATACAACAAAGCGGAAAAGGCAGTAAGCAAGGATTCCTGCAAGAAGTGAAACTCCTAAGAAAATGTACTTTTTTGAAGTGTTTTCAGAAAACTTTTTCTGCACGGTAAATTGAGAAATACCACCTGCTACCAAAGTAGGAATAATAGTCAGAACAAGCCCTTCTAGCTCTCCGCCTATGTAATCAGCTCCCCCATGGCCAATAAAATACACCCTCATAAAAATCATAATGAGCGGGCAAAAGTAACCAGGTCCTATACCCAAAAAGGTAACTGTCAGCAGGGGAATTCCAAAAATCAGCACGTCATAGAATGCATTTGCAAATTGTACGGTGGTAAATACATCATCGCGAGAAACTTCGCCATTTTCGCTTAACCAAGGCCACCAAGAAAGTTCTACAGACTTAGGAATAAAAACGCGGAGAACTTCCGGTGCAGTTCCAATTCCGTAAATAACAAAAGTAAGTACACCTAAAAGGACTGCTATCCACAGTCTTATTTTTTTCTTTGTCTGTTCAGTAAGTAAATCTGTTTTTTCTAAAGAGAGGGTAGCTTCAGCCATTATTTAACTCCTTAAACATGGATATAAATCCACTTTTCTTGTTATATATTAGATTATATCACCATATTTTTAATAGTCAAGCAATTTTTTTAGCTTTACTGAATTTGCTTGTTTTTTAAACATTCTGTAATATATTAAATTCATACACACTACAGAGGGGTTTTTATGGGTAGGTCTTTCTTTTTTAAACTTTTTGTATTCATTCCACTTACACTGATGTCTTTTTCCTTTTTGCAATCTTGCGCCTCAAATTCAAAATTTTCAAGCGGAGACGGCGACCTTCTAAAAAACTGGGACACCGTAAACAAAAAATTGAATTATTACATAAAAAAATCAGCTGACGAAGTTTTTGCAGACTTTGGTAATGAATACGAACTTTTTGAGAACGACCATACTTTCACAGCTTCTATTGAAGATGATATAGCAAGCATCACTTTTGTTATAAAAAAAGAAAAAGTTTCGGATTATTATTATTCCGGCAGCTACAAGCATATCTGTATGTGGTTAGACACAATCCCAAAACTAAAAAATAGCGAAATCCAAACTGCTGCAGAATGTTGGCTCGGCTATTCACCAGACCTTTTAAAAGAAAGCTTTGACTCCCTAGTTTACTCTTCTACAGACAAACTTATCCGCGTAGGACCTTCAGAAAACAACTGCATTGAGTATACGGTCGCAGCCTACACACAAGCGGCTCCCACGAATTCTACGGGAACAAAGGTTACGGTCTCAAGTCCAGGTGCTAAGTTGTACATAAAAAAAGTAGAGGTTAATGGCACTTATGACGTCTTAAAAGATTATCTTGTCCCCCTGCCAAAAGACAGCATTCCTGTAAAAAAAGTAAAGCAAAAAAACTAGTTTTTTAATTACGGAGGACTTTGATTTATGAAGAAGAAATTATTCGCGTTGTTTTTTGTTGCCCTCCTACCCTTCACTGCTTTTTGTGGGGGCAAAAAGGATGTAATTCAGAAGGCCACTTTAGGTGACATAGAAAAGTTATCTCAGAAAAAGAAGCTTGCCCTTTATTTTTCCGAGGACAACTCAAATGCCCTTCAAGTTGCTATTCAGGAGCAGAACTTTCCCGTTGCCCTTTGGTTTGCAGAAAATGAAATTTGTGATGTAAACCATCAAAACATTTACGGAAGAACTGCTATAAATGATGCAATAGAAGTTTTCGACCAGGAAATGCTTGAGACCCTCATAGAAAAGGGTGCTCTCATTAGGAGGGAAAAATATCTACAGGATCCGATTATTCAAACTGTAGAATTGGGTAACACTGATGCCGCTGCATATTTTACAGGCCTTGGAATAAAATATGATTTTGTCCTTGAAAACGGCAGGAACATGATTCATGTCGCGGCCGCACATTCACAAGCAGACATTATTCCTTTTCTTATAGAGCAAGGCTGCAAAATAGATGCCCAGGACAATGAAAACCTCACTCCCCTTTTAATTTCTATAGGCAACGATGACTCTGATATGCTTATTGCCCTGCTAGACAAGGGTGCTGATATTGAAAAAAAATCAAGCGAAGGGCAGACACCGCTTTTCTATGCGATAGGGAAATTCTCAAATTCCTGTGTTCAGTCTTTAATTGACCGCAAAGCAGATATTGAAAAAAGGGATTCTAACAGACGGACACCCTTTCTTTATGCCTATGAAGTTGACAATGAAAGCGCTGCCCAAAGCCTTATAAAAAGCGGGGCAACTTTTCCTAAGGGGCAACTGCTAGCTGCTTTAAAAGACCAAAAGTATTTTTATCTTGATCTCTTACTTGACGCAGGAGCAGACATAACCTACACTGATTCAGACGACAAGAATGTTCTGCACATAGCATCTTCAAAGTCTGATTATAATTCCCTTAGGCTTTTTCTCCGCTACCCTGATTCTAGAAGCATTGTTAACTCACGCGATAAAAACGGGAATACTCCGCTTCTAGCAGCCTGCTCAGCTGGTACGGGATTTGTAAACGGGGCAAGTGAACTGCTTTCAGCTGGAGCTACGGCTTCAATAACTGACAGGTACGGCAACAATGCCCTTCACGCTTCACTGCAGAATAATACTGATGGTGCTTCAAAAGAACTTATGCATCTTATTTTGTCTCGTGATTCAAGTCTTTTAAACTCTACTAACAATCAGAATAAGACACCGCTTATCATCTCTTTTGAACACGCTAAAAGTGAATGTGTTTCTTATTTGCTTGACCAAAGGGCAGATGTAAAAGTAAAGGATTCCAGTGGCAACACTGCATTGCATTACGCCTGTCAAAACACAATGGTATCCCATGCCCGCACATTAGTCTCACGGGGTAGCGATGTAAATGGTGTTAACAACAGGAATGAAACTCCGCTGACTATTGTTGCAAAAAAAGGAAATGAAGATTTAGCAGATTACTTTTTGAACCTGAGCGGAATAAAAATAGATATTCGGGACTCTTCTGGAAAAACTGCCCGCACCTATTTGTGGGACCTCTACCTAAAAAAACATGACGAGGCAAGCAGAAGATGGGATGAATATTTTGCCGCAAAGAAAAAGGCCCAGGAAGCGGCAGCTGATGCTAGAAAATCTAAAAATGAAGTTGAAGCCAAAATCCGTGACCTTGAGCGGCAGAACTCTAATCTGCAAGCAAAGATAAATTCAGCGGATGAAGGAACAAATACCTCTAGCTGGTCAAATCAGATTACCGCGAATAATATTTCAATCACCGGCTATAACATTTCCTTAACAGCATGGAATATTGCCATAAACAAAAACGAATCTGCAGCACGGGAATATGGTGAAAAGATGGACAAAGAGATGGAGATTCAAAAGAGCTATACCGCTAAGATGAAAAAACTTAACGGAATACCCCGCCAATAGATTTTTTTGCGAATCAGGAGATTTTTATGAAACAAATAAAGACTTGCCTTGTTATATTTGCAGGACTTTTTGCTCTTGCCTCTATGTCTTGTGTATCGACAAATAGATACGAAAAGACTACAGAAAGCACCTATCAGGATGGCAAGCTTATAGGGCAAGCTATTACCTTGCGCAAGGACGGCAAGATTGTCTCCAAGACCAGCTCGGAGATGCGGTCTGCTGATATAAGCGGGATTCACGCTGATGTTCTTATAGAATCATCAGAAAAAGAATCGTATGATAAAACCAACATAAAGTTGTATAAGAACGGAGCTTTTATAGGCGAGAAAAATTTTAAAACTAAAAACGGAAGAATAAGTAGCGAGATTACAGATTCCGCCACAAAAACTTCTAGCAAAGATGATAAATACAAAGAGCTTATTGACTATGGGGACTTTATCTTTGTTGAAGGGTCAGGCAAGATTCAAAGTTTTTATGCTTCAAAAAAAGAAGTCACTCAAGCTGACTACAATAAAGTTATGGGGACAAACCCCAGTAGTAGCAAGGGCGACAACTTACCGGTAGAAAGCCTGTCTTTTTTTGATGCGCTTGAATATTGCAACAAGCTTAGTAGCTTAGAAAACAGGGTGCCCGCCTATACCCTTCATGGAACAACCTGGAACTTTGACAAGTCTGCGGACGGGTACAGGCTACTTACCATAGATGAACACCGTTTTGCCAGTCAGGGCGGTAACCTTGCAGACAACTTTGAATACGCAGGTAGCAATACCCCAGGGGATGTCGCCTGGTATAAAAGCAACAGTGGCAAGCATACCCATCCTGTAGCAAAAAAGAAGGCCAATTCCTTGGGGCTCTACGATATGAGTGGCAATGTAAGCGAATGGGTTTGGGACGGAAGTTCCACTACAGTCTGCGGGGGTTCTGCTTGGGATGCCGCAACAGGCATACGGGTTACTTCAAGTTTAAACGTAAACTCTGCAAAAGTCTACGAGGATGTAGGCTTTAGGATTGCCCGTAATGTTTCAAGCAGAGAAAAGCAGGCCTTTACAGAAAAAAAGAAACTTTCTGGTAAATTGGACTCTTATTTTATAAACGCCTTCAAGGAGGTCAACAAAAAGAATAAGGCTCAAAGCGATGAAACAGAGGATTCAGGGAAAATAGACAACATAACGGAGGTAGAACAAGTTACCGTAAACTCTACCCCAAACACTCCGTACATAGTCTATTCCTTTTTAGGAAAACCCTTTGTTATTGTTGGGGCTACAGCTTGGAACTTGGTTAAGTGTTCTGGTTATGCCCTTATAAATTTTGTGGGGGGATATTCAACCATAACAGAAGGAAAGTTTATGTGGGTTATGCCTGACACAAAAAAAGCAAAGGAAAAGGCCACTCTTGCCCGCAAGAACAATGGTATTTCACATTATCCGGAATACCACAAAGCTTTTACAAACAATACCATAGAAGTTTATAGGTATAAGCAAAATAGTGAAAATCAGTTTTCAAAACTTGAAGAAAACGAAGTAAAAGTATATGATGTTGT
>CAJOQA010000058.1 GCA_905236465.1 uncultured Treponema sp. | reverse complement strand
GGAAACTTAATAATGGGTCGCCGTATGCCAGATGGAACATTGACCCGTCGCTACATTTCTAGAACAGAAGATACAGTAACAACAAAGTATATTCACGAAAACAAAAGTTATAATGCAACATTCCCGTCAACAACAGAATCCGTTGCAACAGGTTATGATCCTAGAACTAGAGGCTGGTACAAAAAAGCCGTGCAGCAAAAGACGACTGTTTGGACAAATGTTTATATTTTTGCTACAGACAATATGCCAGGATTCTCTTGTGCTTCTCCAGTTTTTAACGACAACGGAGAACTTTTAGGAGTCGCATGTATTGATATTGGCATAAGAGACCTTTCTTTGTACTTAGGAAATATTTCAACTACTGAACATTCAAAGCTCTTCATTTATGACCAGGACAACCAAATTATTGCTAAGCCAATGAAAGCAGGAGACCCAATTGATACTCTGCTTTCCGTTTACCCTGCCGCTGACGGAACAAATACTTACAATATGAAAAAGGTTGACGACAAGTCTGATCCAATTATAGCTGAAGCATTTGAAAACAGTCAGGGAAAAGTAAACACTGACGGAATTTATTCATTCAACCTTGATGGTAAAAACTACTTCTGTAAGATTGACTCTATGCCTCTTGATGCAGAACTTTCTATGAATGTTGGAATGGTAATCCCCGATCAAGACATAATGGGAATAGTTTACAAGAACAACAGAATCGTTCTAATCATTTCTCTGATTGTAATTGTTATTGCTATAGGAATATCAATTGTAATTTCTTCATTTATTTCTAAGCCAATGAATACTTTGGCAAAGGAAATGAATAATATCAAAAAACTTTCTATTAATGATGATACAGTAAAAATTGATTCTGGAATTCAGGAAATTGACACTATGGTTGATTCTTTCCAGGGCATGAAACAGGGACTTGTAAACTTTAAAAAGTATGTTCCATCTGACCTCGTTTCCCAACTGATAAAGAACAATCAGGATGCAGAAATTGGCGGAAAGAAACAGACACTAACTCTACTCTTCTCTGACATAGAAAACTTTACAGGCATTACGGAAAAAACAAAGCCTGAAGAATTAGTAAACCGTCTTTACGACTACTTTTCACTTTTTGCCCACACCATTACAGACAACCGAGGCACCATAGACAAGTACATTGGGGATTCAATTATGGCATTCTGGGGAGCCCCAATCGAAATGGATGTTAAGACACACGCCCTGCTCGCATGCAGGGCAGCCCTATCTTGTCAGATGCAGGGATTCAACTTGTCTAACGCATGGATTAGAGAAGGTAAACCTAAGTTCCGTACCCGCTTTGGTATTCACACAGGTGAAGTTGTAGTTGGCAATATGGGTTCTGATGAAAGAATTAACTACACTGTTCTTGGTGACAATGTAAACTTAGCAAGTCGCCTAGAAGGAATAAATAAATACTACGGAACAGAAATTATTATTAGTGCAGTTACCCACGACCTTGTAAAAGACGAATTTGAATTCCGAGTCTTGGACAAGATTACCGTAAAGGGTAAAACCCAGCCAGTCTTTATTTATGAGCTTCTTGCCGAAAAAGATAAGCTTGACCAAAAGATTTTAAAAGTATACAAGGCCTACGAAAAGGGCTTGCGCTTTTACTTTAGTGGAGACTGGGACAACTGCATCAGATACATGGATGCCGTTATTCGCCGCTTAAATGACAAGGCAGCGGAAGTTATAAAGGAAAGGGCTGAAAAGTTTAAGCTCAATCCTCCTGAAAACTGGAATGGAGTGTACGCTTTTGACAAAAAATAAACTTGCAATCGGCATAGTGGGCGGTTTGGGACCCTATGCTGGAATGGATTTAGAGCGAAAGGTTTTTGATAATATTGAAGCAAGAAGCGATCAGGACTATCCTGATGTTATTATGATTTCTGCCTCTCGCCTAATTCCAGACAGAACCTATTACATAATGCATCCTGAAACAGACAACCCCTGCACTGGTATTGAATACGTAATTCAAAAACTTGCTGCTGCAGGGGCAACCCACATTGCTATTCCCTGCAACACAGCACACTCACCTATCATTATGAATCAGGTAAAAAAGTTTATTGAGATGAATAGTCTTGATGTAACTTTAATGAATATAGTTGAAGAAACTTACAAATGGGCAAGAGAAAATTGTGCTGGCAAAAAAATTGTTTTATATGCAACACAAGGAACATACTATTCAGGTGTATATCATTCTTTTTTTGATAAGGACGACAACTTACAAATTATCGAACCCGAAGAAGAAGATAGAAAACTTATTTGGGACGCTATTTACAGCAGAGACTTTGGCATTAAGGCCTATTCAAATCCTATAAAAGAACAAGCAGTTGAAAACTTTAGAATTGTAACAGAAAAAATGATGAACTTAGGCTACGATACTTTTATAATGGGCTGCACAGAAATTCCCCTTGCGATGGGAAGGCTGCATTTGCCCATAACAAAAATAGACCCCGCAAGAATACTTGCAAGGGCCTTAGTAAAAGCTGTCTGCCCTGAAAAGCTTAGGGCAGAATAACGGAAGTTTTAGAACTTGTACAATACACCGGCTGTAAATGAATAGCTGAACGCACCGCCAAAACGGAAGTTGTTTTCAACTAATACGGCAAACTGAGGGGTAAATGCCCAGCGGCAGCCGTACTGGAAGTCAAAATCAAAGTAAACGTTGGTATCGCTATAGGTTTCTTTTTTAGAAATTCTATTCCCATTAGAATCATACGTATAATAATTTGTTTCTGCTTCAGAGAACATAATTGGCAAAGAAAGGCCTGCTCCTGCATAAGGAATCAACTGATCCTGCCAGGTTCCCTTCTTGCCGGTAAAGCTTGAAATGGGGCGGGCATAAATTGCCCTTGCTCCAGGAGCAATAAGGAAGTTTGACATTTCTACATACGAGTTGTAATCTTCTGAACCGTATCCGATTATACAGAAGGCTTCCAAGTCAAGGTATTCAAGAGGGATAAGGTTTGTAATACCCAATGTTGGAACAGCCTCAAAGTGACCGAAACTTTCTTTCCACTCCTTTTCCTTAACAGTCCAATCTGCCCAACCTGCAGTTATTTTGCCGTAGAAGCCAACACCGTCAGATGATTTTTGCGCGAATAAACTTACGCAAGAAAAAATCATTGCAAGACACAAGGCTGTAAGTGTTTTTGTCGTTTTCATAAAAAACTCCTTTTTTTGTTTGTTAGCGAAAGTATACAGTAATACATATGTTAAGTAAAGAGTAAAACAGCATTTACTTTTTTTGCCCCCTTGTTTCACTTATAAAAAAAACTTATACTAAAAGAATGAAGAAAAAAGTTTTAATTGACCTTACAGTTGCAATACTAGTCTTTTGCCCACTTGCATGTAGCAGCTCAGAAAAGGAATCAGGAGAAAAGAAAATGTCTATTATGATGCAAGAAATACATATTCCTAACCCCAGAATTGAGGGCGGTGAGATTTACGGAATTTTATCTATACCCAATGATGGGGGAAAACACCCCGCAGTAATAATAAGCCACGGCTACAACGGCAGTCACGCAACTTCCATAGAAAACTGTCGCTATTATGCCAGCAAGGGGATTGTTGCTTTAGCATTTGATTTTGCAGGCGGGTCAAGGCATTCAAGAAGCACTGGCAAATCTGTGGACATGTCGCTGCTTACAGAAAAAGATGACCTGCATACAGTTGTTGACTATGTAAAAAATTTAGACTGCATTAATAGCAAAAATATATTTTTACAAGGTGAAAGTCAGGG
>CAJOQA010000057.1 GCA_905236465.1 uncultured Treponema sp. | reverse complement strand
GCTGCTTCTATCCCTGCGTGCCCGCCACCTGCAACTACTACATCAAAAGAATCATAAAAAGACATGATTAGAGGATTATAATGAAAAAATAGGGGATGTGCAACGGGGGACTTTTAAATTAATCAAATTTATTTGATAAATACCAATTTTATATGAAAAATTACTTGTCAATTCAAAATAAAGGGTTTATAATTTTCTAGATTGAGAATAATTTTCCTGCTTATTAAGGCTGGTTGAATGAGGTAAATATGACTAAAGAAGAAATCAAAAAGGAAATTGAAGGCGGACAGGCTTGTCTTGGCATTGAATTCGGTTCAACAAGAATTAAGGCTGTTTTAATTGATTCTGTTGCTGAACCCATTGCGGGAGGTGCCTTTGATTGGGAAAACTCGCTCGTTGACGGAATTTGGACCTATTCCCTGGAAGAAATCCACACAGGAATTTCTACTGCCTTTGCAGAGATGAAAAAAGATGTTGAAACTAAGTATGGGGTAAAGTTGACAAAGTTGAAGTCTCTTGGCATTTCTGCCATGATGCACGGCTACTTGGCTTTTGACAAGGACGGAAAACTTTTAGTTCCATTCAGAACTTGGCGCAATACAATTACAGCTGCTGCCTCTAAGGAACTTTCTGACCTCTTTAACTATCCAATTCCAGAGCGCTGGTCAATTGCCCATCTTTATCAGGCTGTGCTAAACAAAGAAGAACACGTGCCTTCTGTTGCTTTCTTTACAACACTTGCAGGTTACGTTCACTGGGTTCTTACTGGACAAAAAGTGCTTGGCGTAGGAGATGCAAGCGGAATGTTCCCAATTGATGCTGCTACAGGAGACTACAACAAAAACTTTATTGAAAAGTTTAATGGACTTGTTGCAAAATATTCATTCCCTTGGAAACTAGAAAATCTTTTGCCAAAAGTACTTCCTGCGGGAACTGAGGCCGGTCGCCTTACAAAAGAAGGGGCTGCTTGGCTTGACAAGGACGGAACTTTGGAAAGCGGCATTCTTCTTGCTCCTCCAGAAGGAGATGCAGGAACCGGTATGACCGCTACAAATTCTGTAGCTGAGCGCACGGGCAATGTTTCTGCCGGAACTTCTGTATTTGCAATGATTGTTCTTGAAAAGCCTTTGAGCAAGGCCTACAACGGTCTTATTGATATTGTTTCAACCCCAGACGGAAAACCTGCTGCTATGGCACATGCCAACAACTGTACAGGTGAATACGACAAGTGGATTAAGCTCTTTGGTGAGGCCGCTGAGCTTTTAGGAGCAAAATTTAGCAAGGGTGAGCTTTACGATAAACTTTTGGGGGCTTCTATTTCTGCTGACCGCGATGCCGGCGGACTTCTTCCCTACAACTATATCTCAGGCGAAAGCATGACGGGCTTTAGCGAAGGCCGCCCACTCTTTGTTCGTGAGCAAAACGCAAAGTTCAATGTAGCAAACTTTATGCTAAGTCAGCTTTACACCGCTTTAGGAGCCCTGCGCACCGGTATGGATATCCTCTTTGATAAGGAGCAGGTAAAGATAGACCGCCTTACAGGACACGGTGGCTTCTTTAAGACGCAGGGGGTAGGGCTTCCTATTATGGCCGCTGCAATGCACACAGCTGTCAGTGCCCTAAGCACCGCGGGCGAAGGTGGCCCTTGGGGTATGGCACTTCTAGCTGCCTATGCAGCTGACAAGCAGGGGCTTTCCCTTAGCGAATGGCTTAACAAAAATGCTTTTGCTTCAGCTAAGGCAGAAACTGTAGAGCCTAAAAAAGAAGATGTAGAAGGCTTTAATACCTTCTTTGCCCGCTACACAAAGGCTTTGCCAGTAGAAAAAGCAGCTGTTGAATGTTTAAAATAAGCTAGTTAAGGAGAAAAATAATGTCAAAATATCAGACACTAAAGGAAGAGGCTTATGAAGCCAATATGCAGATTCCAGCACAGCATCTTGCCCTTTACACTTGGGGTAACGTCAGTGCTTTTGATAAGGCAGCCGGTGTTTTTGCAATAAAACCCAGCGGAGTCCCTTATCCTGACTTAACAGCAGACAGCATGGTCGTAGTTGACCTAGAAGGTAAAGTTGTAGAGGGGACTTTGCGCCCTTCTAGCGACACCCCTACGCACTTGGTTCTCTACAAAGAGTTCGCTGTAAAAGACGGGGCTGACATAAACGGTATTATCCACACCCACTCAACCTTTGCGGTAAGCTGGGCCCAGGCAGTGAGGTCTGTTCCACTTTTTGGAACAACCCATGCTGACCATATCCAGACTGAAGTTCCCTGCACCCCTTACTTAAGTGAGGAAGCTGTTAAAAATGATTACGAAAAGGAAACAGGAAACCTGATAGTGAGCCATTTCCGCAACTTAAAGCTTAATCCTGCAGAGGTAAACATGGTATTAGTTGGCGGTCACGGACCTTTCTGTTGGGGAAAGACAGCTGACAAGTCAGTATATAATGCTGCGGTTCTTGAAGAAGTCAGCCACATGGCATTGAATACCCTTTTGATTAGAAGCGATGCAAATCCGCTACCAGCCTACATAGTGAACAAGCACTATGAGCGCAAGCACGGGCCAAACGCTTATTACGGTCAGAAATAGTTAAAACAAGGGGCTTTAGCCCCTTGTTCTATTATGCAACGTATGCTTCTAGTTTGTTAAGGCGGGCGGGGTGCTGCATACGCACGATTGCCCGCTTTTCTATCTGCCTGATCCTTTCTTTTGTAAGTTTGCAAACGTCTCCTACTTCTTTTAATGACATAGGTTTAGCTCCGCCAAGACCATAGCGCAAACGTAAAACCTTAGCTTCACGGGGCTTTAGGGTGCTAAGAACGCTGTCTATATCTTCTTTCATGCTTGTTTTAATGGCCTCTTCTTCAGGTGCAGTGTAAATTGTATCTTCAATGAAATCTGCTACGGAATTCTTTCCGCTGTCATCTCCTGCAAGTCCTGCGTCAAGGCTTATCATTTCGCGGGAAAGATTTATCATCTCCCTTACATGGGCTGCTTCCATCCCCAGTTCGCGGCCAATCAGGATGATTTCATCTTCTTCTGATTTTCTTCCACCCAATTCTTTGCGAACTTTCTCTATTTGAACAAGCTCATTTGCGCGGTTCAAGGGAAGCCGTATGGCTCTGCTCTTTTCGCAGATAGCCTTGAGTATTGCCTGCCTGATCCACCAGACAGCATAAGAGATAAAGTGGTAGCCCTTGTTTGCATCAAAGTGGTCTATTGCGGCAAGCAAACCGATATTTCCTTCGCTGATAAGGTCAGTTAAATCAAGACCGTGCTTTTGATATTTTTTTGCAACATTTACGACAAAACGTAGGTTAGCATTTACAATCTTGTCCTTAGCAGCCTTGTCTCCTGCTGCAGCCTTTATAGCTAAGTCAGTTTCTTCTTCCCTGCTAAGAAGGGGAATCTTATTGATTTCTTTAAGGTAAAGGTTAAGAATTGTTTCGTCATTTTTCATGTTGCGCTCCTAAAGCTATCGTTTATTTTCATTAGAACTGTAGCAGAAAGCGTGCCAACTTTTTAGATTGCCTTTTTTACTGACTTTTTGCATTTCAGTATCACACAAAATGACTTTTAATAGGGATAAAAAGGGTAAAAATGAATCGATATTTATTTTTGAAAGGAAAAGTGGGTCAAAATGATACAGATTTTTATTTGATTTTTTTTCTTGGGGGATTTTGACACAAAAAAGCACCTCTAAATGTTGCTTTTGTATTTTTAGAGGTGCCCTATCAAGACAGCCTGTTCAGCAAAAGGTGAAGACTATTCAATAACAGCAATAATATCTGAATTCTTAAGGATAAGGAAATCATCTCCGTCAATCTTGATAGCGGTTCCAGCATACTTGTCGTAAAGAACCTTGTCGCCTATTTTTACAGTGATTTTTTCCTTTTCAGTTCCAGGACCTACAGCTTCTACTGTTGCCTGCTGTGTTTTTTCCTGAGCTGTATCAGGGATAATAATTCCGCCAGCTGATTTTGTTTCTGCAGGAGCCTGCTTTACCAAAACACGGTCTGCTAATGGTCTGATTTTCATATAATTCCTCCAAAATAGTAAATTTTGTTTTAATAAAAGCTATTAAAAGCCTTCTTTTTATTTTTAATAAGATAATAAAAGTTTTAGCCTATCGTCAAGCGAAAAAATAAAAAAATCTTGTCTTGAATTAAAAGGGTAAAATGAAGTATACTTGAGGAATGAAAGTTATAAAAATGTCTGTATTTTTTTTGCCCCTCCTGCTGGCAGTTTTTTTGCTTGCTTCTTGTGGCAAAAAGAAGAAAAATAATACAATTCTAACAGAATCAGGTGATGCCCTTAAGATTGAAGTAAAAAAATCTTCAACTGATTTACCTTCTATTACCCATTATGGCACTGCGGAAAACGGTGAAGTCTGTGTTCTTTTTGGTTATGGCTTTAATGATCAATCTTTTTGCAATAGGCTCTTAGCTAAACTTTCTTC
>CAJOQA010000056.1 GCA_905236465.1 uncultured Treponema sp. | reverse complement strand
CCTTCTGGAATGCGCCTGTGGATTTGAGTGACCACGGCCGTCGCGCACTTGAGGCAGCGGTGGAATGCCAGAAGAGACTAGAGCAGTTGCAGGGGAAACTTATGATGTTATCCCATAAGCCTATAAAGCAGCGCATTGGTATTAACACAGGGTTTGCAGTTGTAGGTAACATGGGTTCGCGCATGAGGTTTAACTACACCATGCTGGGGGATAGCGTAAACTTAGCTGCGCGCCTAGAAGGTCAGAACAAGGCATTTGGCACTTATACAATGTGTTCGGATGAAAGCAGAAAGGCTGCTATTGAGCACGGGTGCACGCTTAAGTTTAGGGAACTGGCAAGATTGCAGGTTGTGGGCAAAAAGGAAGCTGTTACTGTTTTTGAACCCATGACTGAAGAGGACTATGAAAAGAGGAAAAGTGTTCTTGAGATTTTTGCAGGGGCACTAAATCTTTTTTATAGGGGAAATCTTGAAGAGGCGGAAAAGGTCTTTGCTTCTATAGCAGATGAAGATTCGGCAGCCCTAAGCTATAAAACGAAGTGTCAGGAACTTTTAAAAGTGGGCCTGCCTGCTGAATGGGATGGTCGCTGGGTTGCTAGCTCAAAGTAGGGCACTTATTGTCCTGTAAAGGCTCGTTGCGCTTAGCGGTTTTGTTTCGTGGGCGTTCATGCCGGCTTCGATTGAAGCTTTTTTATCTGATTCGTATGCGTTGGCGGAAACTGCTATGATTGGAATTGCAACGTTAAATTCCCTTATTTTTTTAGCCGCTTCAATTCCATCCATGACGGGCATCCTGATGTCCATCAGAATAAAGTCATAGTTTTTTGCCTTTACTTTTTCCACAGCTTCAAGTCCGTTCTCTGCTGTTTCTGTTGTGATTCCGTAGTCTTGCATGAGTTTTTCTGCTATCATCCTGTTTATTTCGTTGTCGTCACAAATGAGGGCACTTTTTCCCTTTAACATTCTTTTTTCATTCTCAAGTTTTAAGTCTTTATATATTTTTTCATTGTCTTGCTCTGCAAATTTACTGCAATAAATCGGGATAAAAATATAAAAAGAGCTTCCTTTGTTTTTTTCCGAACTGAAAGAAATTTCTCCGTTCATCAAGGTGACTAAGCTTTTTGTTATGGCAAGGCCTAAGCCTGAGCCGTCTGTACTCTTAGCACCGGCGTTGAATTCTTGCGCGAAAGGCTTGAAAATATCATGCTGGAATTCTTTGCTTATGCCTATCCCATTATCCTTTATCTCAAAAGCCACTCCGTCTTTTTCATCTTTTTGGAAATCTTTTATAACCCATTCCACAGTACCGCCCTTTGGGGTATACTTCACTGCGTTGTTTAAAACGTTGATGAGGACTTGCTTTATCCGCTGCTTGTCGATCAATACATTGCGGAATACGTGCTTAGAAAAATCAATTTTCAGTTTTATTCCCTTTTCCTCTGCAAGGGGATTTATTATCGTTAAAATTTCATTAGTAAGGTTTTCTGTGTTTTCAAGTGAAGGGCAAAGTGAGATCTTTCCTTTTTCTATACTTGCCATGTCCAAGAGGTCATTTAAAAGCCCCAATAAATAGTGGGAGGATGAAAGGATTTGTTTGAAAAATGACTTGTCTTTTTTTAGAGAGGGTTCGGTCAGCCCGAATTCTGAAAGTCCTATAATTGCGTTCATGGGAGTTCGCATGTCGTGGCTCATTTTAGAAAGAAAGTCAATCTGCACACTTTTGGCAGTCTGTAGCTCAACTATGAGTTTTTCCTTTTTCTTGGAATCCAAAATGGCTATTATCAGCAAGGTCAGCAGTAAGACTAGTATTAAAAGAACTAGTACTTCAAAAATTATCTTGTAGTGTTCTTTAAAATAGGATTCCGGTTTGTTTATTACTCGTAGTCGGCGGAAATCTTTTGCACCAAGGTTTATATTATACTTTTTTGCTTCTGTGTAATTTATTTCCCTAGAAGGGGCTGCTATAGAAATTGGTATGTCGCTTACTTTTGTGCCGGAAAGAATTTTGTTTACCGTAAGGGCTGCCGAGCGTCCTATACTAAAGTAGTCAGTTATGATTCCTGCAGTACAATATTTTATTTGGCCGATGGGGCTGATAATGATTGTTTTTACATAGGGAGAAAGTCTTTCAGAAATGTGCCCTGCGTAATAGTTGCCGTATTTGTCATTTGTCATGTTGAGTAGGTAGAGGCCGTTGGGCAGGGCAACTGAGGATATTGATTCCTGCAATTCTTCGTATGAGAGGTTAGAAGAATTTATGTATGAGACATTAAAGTTATAGTTCTTCTGCGCAAGCGCCTTCTGAAATTCTGCCCGTGATGCCTTGCCTGCTATTGTATCGTCTGTGATTACAAATAGTGTCTGCATGTCTGGCAGCAGTTTTGAAGCTAAATCCAGGTTCTCGCTATCAAAGTGAGATTCAAAGTAGCCTGTCATTTGCCCAGTTTCATAGGCCTTTTTTGCTAAATCGTAGTTGTCTATGCCAAGAAAAACTATTGGAATATCCTTAAAAAGTTCATCTTTATAATCAAGGACGAATATAAGGGCTGCATCGTCTGCTGCTACAACAATATCATATTGTCCATGAGCATTGCGTAAGGTTATTATGTGTGAATAGAATTCTTTGATAAATATGCTATCTTTTTGGTAGGGGACTTTTTTAGTGTCCATAAAAAGATAGTGAGAGGTTGTTTCGCCGCTTATGGCAGAAGTATAGCCGTCTAATTCTTTGGGAACTATGCCCCAATCATAAGAATATGATGATATAAAGAGAACCTTTTTTCTATTTTCTTGTGACATCGCACTTTGGGTAAATAGAAAAAGGTAGAGAAGCGTGTATAATACTGCTATTATTCTAACTTTTCTCATATTCTTCTATTATATATCAATATTGTCTAAAAAGCTAGGAAAATTTTAAGATTTTATTAATTTTAAGTGATTGCAAAAAAATACCCGGCTTTTGCCGGGCTGTGGAGGTAAGTAGTTTAAGATGTTTTATTTGCTGCTCTTTTTTCTCTTTGAGATAACGTCAAAGATAACTGCTGCAAGAAGGACTAGACCCTTTACGGCACGCTGCCAGTTCATGTCAACACCAAGAATTGACATACCGTTGTTTAATACACCCATGAAGACTGCACCAACAACTGCACCTGAAACTGTACCAGTTCCACCATACGCTGAAGCTCCTCCGATGAAGCAGGAAGCGATTGCATCCATTTCGTAGTTCTGACCCGCTGTAGGCTGGGCTGAATTAAGACGGGCTATTGTAACAAGAGCTGCTACTGCTGAAATGAAGCCCATGTTTGTGTATGCAAAGAACATAACGTTGTCTGTGTTTACGCCGGAAAGTTTTGCTGCTTTTGCGTTACCGCCAATTGCGTAGAGGTAGCGGCCAGGGACTGTATTCTGTGTAAAATAAGCATAGGCTGCGATGATTACGGCAAGAAGAATTAATACTACAGGAAGACCGCGGTCACGGGCAAGGAACTGTCCCATGATTACGATAACAACAGAAAGAACTGTAAGTTTTGCAATGAATGAACCCTTTGAGGAAACTGTATAGTTGTTCTTTATTTTCTTGTTGCGGCTTATAACTTCCATGGCAATGAAGGCAAGTACACAGATTAAGGTGATAACCATTGTAACAATGAAGGTGTATTTGTCTGCAAGCTCACCTAAGATGTCAAGTTCTCCAAATTTTTCTACTACTTCATCGCTTGGGTTAGGAATGTAACTTTCAAAAAGATTGAGGTATTTTGATGGGAAAGGGGCAATTGGTTTTCCGTCAAGAACAATTGTTGCAACACCGCGCCACAAAAGCATACCGGCAAGGGTTGTGATGAAGGGCGGAATGTGGATGAATGCAATGAAGACTCCGTGGAAGGCACCGATTAAAGTTCCTATGATAAGGCAGAGACAGATTGCAAGCCAGACTGGCAAGCCCATGTTTACTATAAAGACACCGGCTAGGGCACCAACTAAGGCTACTACAGAACCAACTGAAAGGTCGATGTTTCCACCTGTAAGGATACAAAGAAGCATACCAGTTGCAAGAATGGCTACGTAGGCATTCTGTCTGATGATATTTGTGATGTTTGCTGGATCAAAAAGAGAACCGTGGTCCCCTAGTCTTATTAAGATTTCAAAAAGCAACATTACTCCAATAAGGATAAAAAACATCGTGTTGCCTTTTAATACTGGCTTTAAGTTGAAAGCAAGTGTACTTTTCTTTTCCATTTTTATTCTCCTAAGTAGTCTGACTTTCCTGAATTGATTATTTCAGTCATAATTTTTTCTTGGGTTGCATCTTTGCCGTCCATTTCGGCAATCATTCTGCCTTCATTCATAACGTAGATGCGGTCGCACATACCAAGGATTTCAGGCATTTCTGAAGAAATCATTATGACTGATTTTCCTTCTGCAACCATTTTGTTTATTATGCAGTAGATTTCATATTTAGCACCAACATCTATACCGCGAGT
>CAJOQA010000055.1 GCA_905236465.1 uncultured Treponema sp. | reverse complement strand
TGCAGGAGTAAAAATGGCATTCGTTAAAAATCTTTTTGACAAAAACTTTATTGAATATGCAAGCTACGTTATCCGTGACCGTGCTATTCCAGACCTGGAAGATGGTCTTAAGCCAGTTCAAAGGCGTATTATGCACACACTTTTTAAGATGGATGACGGCAGGTTTCAAAAAGTTGCAAATGTTGTAGGCGAATGTATGAAATACCACCCGCACGGAGATGCCTCTATAGGGGGAGCTTTAGTTGTTCTTGCCAACAAGGGAATTTTTATTGAAAGGCAAGGAAACTTTGGTAATATGTACACAGGAGACGGTGCGTCTGCCCCCCGTTATATTGAATGTCGTGTCAGCCCTCTTGCAAAGGAATTTCTTGTTACAAATCCAAGCGTAACCCATTATATTCCCAACTACGACGGCAGATCTACAGAGCCTGAGGTTTACCGGGCAAAAATTCCAGTAGCTTTAATAATAGGGGCTGAAGGAATTGCAGTTGGAATGTCAACAAAGATTCTTCCATATAACATCAAGGAAGTTCTTGAGGCTGAAAAAAAGGCATTAAAAGGAGAGGACTTTCAGATTTACCCCGATGTTCCGACTGGCGGTTTAATAGATGTAAGCAATTACAATGACGGCAACGGAAAAATTATTACCAGGGCGAAATTTGATATGTCTGACGAAAAGAAAATCGTCATTACGGAGCTGCCGGTAGATTCAACTTCAGAAAGCCTACTAACTTCTATTGAGAATGCCTACAAGGCCGGAAAAATAAAAATTTCTTCCATTGACGATTATACCACAGACCACTGCCAGATAGAAATAAAACTACCCCGCGGAGTTTATGCGCAAGATGTGGAAAAAGCCCTGTACGCTTACACTGATTGTGAAAAATCAATCTCCTGCCAGATGCTTGTCATTAAGGACAATATGCCTACCCTGATGACTGCGACAGAGATAATCAAGTACTATGCAAAAAAACTTACCGCAATCATAAAAGACGAACTGGAATTTGAGCGGGGAAAGTTAACGGAAGAACTTCATGCCCGCACCCTTGAGCGGATTTTTGTTGAGGAAAGAATCTACAAAAAGATAGAGCAGATGAAGACCGCGGAGGATGTAAGCAAGGCTGTAAAGAAGGGCTTTGTTCCCTTTAAGGATGAGCTTGTCAGGGAAGTTTCCGATGAAGACGTTGAGACTTTGCTCAAAATTCCAATCAGGAGAATTTCTCTTTTTGATATAAACAAAAACAAGGATCAGGTTACTGCAATAAACAAAAGGCTAAAGGAAATAAACCGTCGCCTTAAACATTTGACAGATTGTGCCCTTGAATACCTTGACGAAATGATTGAAAAGTTCCCAAAAGAACAGTTGCAGCGTCACACTCAGATAACAAAATTTACTGCTGTTGAAGTCAAGAAGATTGTAAAAAGGGAAACCCCCTTACGCTACGATGACAAGGGTTACTTGGGAACAGGCGTTTCCGGTGGAGGTGAAATCCTAAAAGTAACCCCTTACGACCGCATATTCATTATGCGCAAGAGCGGAATCTACACAGTTTGCGATGTTCCCCAAAAGCTCTTTGTTGACACTGGGATGTGGTATTGCAACTACGCAGAGAAGGAAATTATCAACAAGGTCCTCTTTACCGTAATCTACAGGGATACAAAGACTAAGTGTTGTTTTATAAAGAAGTGCCATATTCCTTCATGGATTATGAACAGGGACTATATGCTAGCACCAGACGGCATGGAAGTACTGCACATAGACACTAGGGAAGAATTTGCATTTACACTAAAATATACAAAGAAGCCCAGGGTTAAAGTCTTAAGCGAAGATTTTAACAGCAAGGACTTTGAGGAAAGGGGTCACAAGGCTTTAGGGATACGGCTAAGTGACAGGGAAACAGACAGCGTTCAAGTTCAGGCGGATAACTAATATGGAAGATTTACAAGAGCTTACTTTTGAAAAACCACCCTACAAAATTATGCATGTGATTTTAAATCAATGCCTAAGGCTGAATATGGGAAAGTTGCTGTTTTCTGTTTTTCTTTTTAGCCTGGTCTACTCTTTTTTAAACTTTGCATCAACGATTCCCCTACTGCCAATCTTGCAAGCAAAGGCAAGCAGTGCATCAGTTTTTCTCTACGCCTGCACCGCAGTCTTTGTTTTTATAGCTATGCTTTGCACAGGAGCTTTGCTGTATGGGCTTTTTGAAATTACCGCAAGGCTGATCCAAAAAAAGAATGTCACTTTGGGATTTTTATTTATTGCCTTTAAAAAAAAGCTGACAAATGTTTTTTACGCTTCAGCAATCTTTACGGTTATTCAATTAGCCTTTTCCCTTCTTTTAGGATTGCTAGGCTTAATCTTTAAAAAACAGATTTTACAGGCAATAGAGCAGGCAGGGTTGGAAAGCTTTATTTTAACTTTTGTAATTCCCATATCCTTTTTTGCCCTTCTTATCATTTTTTTACCATTTTCATTTGTCTTTTTAACAATATATGCAAAACCAGGAATAAAGGCCAGACAGGCATTTTTTATTTCACCTAAAATAATAAAGGGAAAAGTTTTCCATTTTATATTTTTTTTGATTTACGCGGGGGGAAAAAATCTTCTTGCCTCAATATTGCTTTCAATAGTTCTTTTAATTATTCCCCAGTCGGCAAAAAACACACTTTCGCTTACGTCTCTTTCGCTTCTTTTAATTTCTTTGGTAAGGCTTTTAGAGACCTATAAGGCAGCGACTAGAATACTTACAGCCTTTACCCTTTACTTTTTCTTTGCCTGTAGGCTGATACAAGTCTATGCAAGCGAATATAAGAAGGAAGAGCCAGATGAAAATCCTTCTTGAAAAAGCTGACTTTGAGCTTACGGTAAAGGGGTCCCGCTTTATAGCTTGTGCTCAAACAGCGGAAAGCCAGACACAGGCAAGGGAGATTTTGCGGCTTACCAAAAAAGACTATTGCGATGCTACCCACGT
>CAJOQA010000054.1 GCA_905236465.1 uncultured Treponema sp. | reverse complement strand
TACGAAGCAGAGACTCCAATCAACTGGTGTCCTTCTTGTAAGACTGGACTTGCAAACGAAGAGGTAAAAGAAGGTAAGTGTGAACGCTGCGGTTCTACTGTTACCCACAAAACAATTCGTCAGTGGATTTTAAAAATTACAGCTTATGCAGACCGTCTCATAAAAGATCTTGACGAACTTGACTGGCCGGAAAGCGTAAAAACTATGCAGCGCAACTGGATCGGCCGATCAGAAGGAGCTGAAGTTGATTTTGAAGTTGCGGGGCTTGGAAAAAAATTGACAGTTTACACTACCCGTGCAGACACCCTTTACGGGGCAACTTACATGGTCTTAGCCCCAGAGCACCCAATGGTAGTAGAGCTGACAACAGCAGAGCAAAAGGCAGCAGTAGAAGCCTATGTGGCAGAGGCCGCAAAGAAATCTGACCTGGAGCGCACAGACCTTGCAAAGACCAAGACAGGCGTTTTCACAGGCTCCTACGGAATTGACCCCGTGAATGGAGCAAAAGTTCCCATTTGGATCTCTGACTATGTTCTTACAGGTCACGGAACAGGGGCTATTATGGCGGTTCCTGCACATGATGAGCGAGACTGGGACTTTGCGAAGAAATTTAATCTTCCTATTATAAAGGTTGTTGCAAGTCCTGAAGAAGTCGCGAAGGTTGGTGGCGGTGATGAGAAAAAGGGTGCCCAGATACTCCGTCAAGCAGCCCTGGATCCAGAGTCCTATGAAAAGTTAGTAAAGGATTTCCCAGAAGTCTTTAATATTGCGGACAAGTGCACTTCCGCAAAAGATGGCTATGCAATCAATTCTGAACAGTTTTCAGGTCTTCCCACAACAGAGACCATTCCCGGAATGATTTCCTGGCTTAGTGAAAAAGGTATTGGCAAGAAGGCAGTAAGCTACAAACTCCGTGACTGGATCTTTAGCCGCCAGCGCTACTGGGGTGAGCCCATCCCCCTAGTCCACTGCCCTGACTGCGGTACCGTTCCCCTGCCGGAAGACCAGTTGCCACTTACCCTCCCAGAGGTAAAGACCTATCAGCCGACTGGCACAGGAGAATCACCTTTGGCCGGCATAGACTTTTGGGTAAACTGCAAGTGCCCCAAGTGCGGCAAGGCTGCAAAGCGGGAAACTAACACAATGCCTCAATGGGCAGGAAGCTGTTGGTATTATCTCCGCTACATCGACCCCCAGAACGACAAGGAGTTCTGCTCAAAGGAAAAGGAAAGCTACTGGATGCCTGTAAACCTTTACGTTGGCGGGGCAGAGCATGCGGTCCTTCACTTGCTTTACTCAAGGTTCTGGCACAAGGTTTTATATGACTGCGGCCTAGTCTCAACAAAGGAGCCCTTCCACCGCCTTATCAATCAGGGAATGATTACATCTTTTGCCTATCAGAAGGCAAACAAGGCACTGGTTGCAATCGATCAGGTTGAGCAAGAGGACGGGGTTTACATAGACAGGGAATCCGGCGAAAAGGTTGAGCAGGTTGTGGCAAAGATGTCAAAATCGATAAAGAACGTGGTGAACCCCGATGAGATGATTAAGCAGTACGGGGCGGATTCAGTCCGCATGTACGAGATGTTCATGGGGCCACTGACAGTCAGCAAACCATGGAACACACAGGGGCTAATAGGCGTAAACCGCTTTCTTGATAAAATCTGGACAGTTTCACAAAAAGAAATTGTTGACATTGACCTTGCAGGTTCTATAGAAGATGCGGCTTTAGTCAGTTTAAGAAAGAACTATGCAAAGACTGTAAAGAAGGTAAGCGCAGACACAGAAACACTTAACTTTAACACAGCAATCAGCCAGATGATGATTTTTATCAATGAAGCTTCAAAGGCGGAAAAACTTCCCCGCGCCATGTGGGAAGGATTCGTTAAGATGCTTTCTGTATACGCCCCCCACTTAGGAGAAGAACTGTGGGCAAAGTTGGGTCACGACAAGTCTGTTGCCTATGAGCCATGGACTGAATTTGACGAGAAGTTTGCCGCTGAGGACACAAAGACAATAGTGGTCATGATAAACGGCAAGCTCCGCGATAAATTTCAGGCAGCTCCAGGAACAGACAAAGACACATTGCAAAAGCTGGCCCTTGAAACTGAAGGGGCAAAAAAATTCCTTGAGGGAAAAAGCCTTGCAAAAGTTATTGTTGTAGCAGATAAATTGGTAAACGTTGTTGCAAAATAAGGAATCAGATGGAAGAGGCACAGCGCGCCCGCTACATACGGGTGGCAGGGCTTGTTGCCCTTTTGGGAAACACAAGCCTTGCGATTATGAAATTCATATTGGGGCATTTAGCCTCATCGCTTGCGGTAACAGGTGATGCCATTGACTCTTCCACAGATGTGCTGATTGCGCTTGTTACCTTGCTCATAAGTTTTATCATAAGGAAACCCTCCGACAAGGAGCACCCTTGGGGCCATGGGCGGGCAGAGACAACAGCAACCATGATCCTTTCATTCATAATCTTCTTTGCGGGAAGCCAGCTGATAGTCCAATCGCTAAAAAAAATTTCAGACTACATCAAGGATCCTTTACTAGGCAGCATTGATAATGCAGCTTTAATTTCTTCCATAATATCCATCTGTGGCAAGGCCTTCCTTTCCCTTTTACTTTACAAGCTGGGGACAAAGGCAAACTCAGACATGACAAAGGCGAATGCGGCCAACATGAGAAACGACATAATACTTTCCGCTGCAATCCTGATAGGGGTCGCTGCCGCAAAATTCTTTTCTTGCCCTGTTCTAGATCCTCTTGCAGCCTTGCTTGCGGGGATGTGGATTATAAAAAATGCCCTTTCACTTTTTGTTCAAATAAACATGGAGTTGATGGACGGAAACACAGACAATTCTTTGTATGCAAAATTGTTCAAGGCAATTGATTCTGTTCCAGGCGCAGAAAATCCCCACAGGGCACGAATAAGAAAAATTGCTTCACTTTTTGATATTGACCTGGACATAGAAGTTGACCCAAATCTTACAGTCTATGAAGCTCACGAAATAGCAGAGGCTGCAGAAGATGCCGTAAGAGAGGCAATTCCAGAAACCTACGCAGTTATGATTCACATAGAACCTTGCGGTTCAGAAACCCACCAGAGAAAAGAAGAATTCGGTCTTAGACCTGAGGATGTGTAGAGACGGCTATCCTTAGACCTGCCTTAATAATAAAATGTTAAGTACCTTGTTTTTTCTATATCCCTATGTTAATATATCTATATGGAAGAGAGATTCAAAACAGAAGAAAACAATACTGCTAAAGAAAGGCTGAAGCGTGCTGTAAAAGACAGTGTTTTTACTGACCTTTTTGCACAGAAAAAGTACCTGATCCAACTTTACAGGTGCCTGCATCCAGAAGACAAGGAAACACAGGAGTCTGATATCACCATTGTGACCTTGCAAAACGTCATAACGGACTCCCTTTACAACGATTTAGGCTTTCTTGTAGGAAAGAGGCTTGTAGTTTTAGTTGAAGCGCAAAGTACATGGAGCCCTAACATAGTGGTACGTGCGCTTATGTATCTGATGAAGACATACAATGACTACTTCACAAAAAATGAGACTGACTTGTATGCCTCTACAAAAATAGAACTTCCTTGCCCTGAACTATACGTTGTCTACACAGGTGATAAGAAGAATGTACCTGAAAGTTTAAGCCTTTCAGCAGAGTTCTTTGCAGAGCAGGAGCCCATGATTGACGCAAAAGTCCACATCTTGCGAGACGGCAAGCAGGGCGACATCTTAAGCCAATATGTTGCCTTTACCAAAGTTTGCAAGGATCAGGTAGCCCTATACGGCAGGTCGCAGAAGGCCGTAGAAGAGATAATAAAGATATGCCTGACCACAGACATACTTGCAGAATACATGAAAAGCCGTGAAAAGGAGGTAAAAGATATCATGTTTACGCTATACGATGAAGAGGAAATCTTACGCCGCCATGACAATACTGTTGCGAAGGCTGCAGAGCAGAGAGGAATACAGATTGGCATTAGCCAAGGTATCAGTCAAGGTATTAATCAGGGAATTAGTCAGGGTATTAGTCAGGGTATTA
>CAJOQA010000053.1 GCA_905236465.1 uncultured Treponema sp. | reverse complement strand
CTTGATGAAATGTATGGAATCCTAAAGGGAACAAGGGAGGAGCTTTCCTTTACATTCAGGGCAACAGAAAAAAGTAGCATTATTTTTAGCATTCAGGGGTACATGATTGAAAATCTTACAGGAACAGCCAAGTCTACGAGCAAAAAAAATGCGGCCTACAAGGATTACACTGACTGTTCCTACACTGTAGACGGAAAAAGCGTAGATATCACAAGCGGTTCAGCCTTTTATAGCTTAGACTTTACACTTGCATACAGGTTAACCTTTAAATAGATAAAAAAGTGTGCTATAATAGGGCTATGAAAAAGATTATAACAATCAGCCGTGAATACGGCAGTGGCGGACATACAATAGCAAAGCTCACAGCAGAAAAACTAGGACTTTCCTTTTATGATTCTGAAATAATTGACATGGCGGCAAAGGATTCAGGGCTTTCACCGGACTTCATAAAAAAAACAGAACAGAGCATTTCATCAGGCTTGCTCTACACCCTACTTTTGGGGGCAAGCTATGCAGCTCCTGGAACTTCTGGCTTACGGACTAGCGCAAATGTTCCTACTACCCCCTTAGCTGACCAGGTCTTTAATGCTCAGCGCAATGTTATAATAGAACTTGCAAAGAAAGGGCCTTGTGTTATAGTCGGCAGGTGTTCTGATTACATTTTACGAAACTGCCCTGAAATTGACAGAAGCAATTTGCTTAATGTCTTTGTGTATGCCCCCTTGGCAGATAAAGTAAAAAGGGCCATTGAGCAAAAAGGCCTTGATCCCGCCTCTGCAGAAAAAGAAGTAAAACTTATAGACAAAAGAAGGGCTAACCATTACAACACCTTTACTGAACGGACTTGGGGCAAAAGGGACCACTACGATTTGCTGATTAACAGTTCTCTTTTGGGGCTTGAAAAAAGTGCAGACTTTATTGCACAGGTAGCACAGCAGGCTTAAAGTTATGAAAGCAAAAATTAGAAATTCCCTATACGGGGCTATTGTTGCGGATGCCTTGGGCGTTCCTGTTGAATTTGAAGACAGAAAATCCTTGAAGCAAAAACCTGTTACAGATATGATTGGCTATGGAACTTTTTTTCTTCCAAAAGGTTCCTGGTCTGATGATTCTAGCATGACCCTATGTCTTGCTGAAAGTATAGGCAGGCTAAAAAGAATTGATTATGAAGACATCATGGAAAATTTTGTTGACTGGTGTTATAACGCTTCTTTTACCTCCGATAACCGTACCTTCGATATAGGAAGAACCTGCGAACTTGCAATCAAAAACTTTTTAAATGGGAAAAAGGCTTTAGAAGCAGGCTTAAATGGTGAGCAAAACAACGGCAACGGTTCACTTATGAGAATATCGCCACTTCCCTTTTATTTGCTAAAAAAGTTTGGCAGTGTTGCTATGGAAAAAAAAGAGGCATTTGAAGTTGTACATAACGTATCAAGCCTTACCCACGCTCATGCAATAGCTTTAGTTGCTTGCGATATTTATTGTGCCTTCATGATTGAAATTTTAAATGGAAAAGCTAAAGAAGAACTTTTGAAAAGTGCCCTGAAAAAGGTTAGCGACTTTGTAAATGCCAATCCTAAATATGCAGCTACTTTTGAAAAGTATGACAGGCTAAAACAAGGCACTTTTACTCAACTAAATGACGATGAAATAAAAAGCTCCGGTTATGTATTGGACACTTTAGAAGCCGCTATTTACTGCTTTTTAACAACAGACAATTACAAAGATTGTGCTTTAAAAGCCGTAAACCTTGGGTTAGATACAGATACAGTTGCTTGTGTTGCAGGTAGCATTGCGGGCTTGTACTATGGGAATATCCCCTTAGACTGGCTTGAAAGCCTTAGAAACAAGACTTTATTAGAAGAGATAATTACAAACTTTTCTAAAGCTATTGAAGTGCTATAAAAAAAACAATGTTTCAGAAGAAAATTATTGATAAATATATTGGACAAATAGAACAGGAGACTCTTGATACGGCCTTTTTTGCTTTTAGGGGGATTTTTGCTGATAGCGAAAAGCAAGCGAATATTCGGGCGAGCAAAGAAGAGCAGTATCAGGAGGGCTTTATTAGAGACCTCTTTTGTTCAGTTTTAGGGTATACAATAAAGCCAGAAGCGGGCTACAATATTTTAACAGAGCTAAAAAATGAGACTACAGATAAAAACAATTCCCAAAAATCTGATGGGGCTATTGTCATAGACGGACTTGTAAAGGCGGTCATAGAGCTAAAGGGAACAAAGACCACGGACCTTGACAGGGTAGCGTTTCAGGCATTTAGCTATAAAAATCATCACGAAAAATGCCCCTACGTCATCGTATCTAACTTTGAACGCCTGCGCTTTTACCTAGAAACGCAAATTGAGTATGAAGAGTTTAACCTGTTTACACTCACCCGAGAAAGATTTGCCCTCTTGTACTTGCTATTGTCGCTAGGCAGTGTTACCTCTGACATTCCTCTAAAACTAAAGGAGGAAAGCGTATGCGAAGAAAAAGAAATAACCAACAACTTCTATCGCGATTATTCAAATTTTAAGCGGAGCCTCTTTGCTGATATCTGTGAGCGGAACAATGCACTTGACAAGCTAACGTATTTTAAGAAAACGCAAAAACTTTTAGACCGCATTCTTTTTATTCTTTTTTGCGAAGATAGGGGGTTGTTGCCTACGAATAGCATTGTAGGAATTATAAAGGACTGGAAGCAGCTTAAAAAAATAGGCTATCCGCAACCCCTGTATGCGCTTTTTAAAAAGTTTTTTGAGAAAATCAATAAGGGCTTTGTAGATGATGACGACCATAGTCGCGATGTGTTTGCCTACAATGGAGGGTTGTTTAAGAGTGACGAAGTGCTAGACGCTATTCTTGTGGGCGATGAGGTACTCAAAAAGTATTCAGAGATATTGGCAGAGTATGATTTTGAAAGTCAAATCAGCGTGGATATTCTAGGGCGAATTTTTGAGAACTCCCTTACCGAGATAGAAGAAGTTGAATCTGAGCTTAGAGGGAAAAACTTAGAGCCTAGTACAGGGGCCAACATTGGTAAGCGCAAAAAAGACGGCGTTTTTTATACGCCAGAGTACATAACACACTATATTGTAGAGAACACGGTAGGCGAGTTGTGTAAGCAAAAAAAAACTGAATTAGGCTTAAGCGACGAGGCTATAATTGAGTATGCAACAAAAAAGCAAAAGCGCAAAAAGCAGGATACTAGCCAAAAGACCCCAGACGAGCTTCTTGGGGACTACAGAGAGTGGCTCTTGTCGCTAAAGATACTTGATCCCGCCTGTGGTAGCGGTGCATTTTTGAATGCCACCCTAAAATATTTGCGCTCAGAACATGAGCGCTTAGGAGACTACTGGGCGCGGCTGCACCCTGGCGAGCTGTACTTCGAGAACATTGACAACGCGATTCTGGAAAACAACCTCTTCGGCGTGGACATCAACGAAGAGAGCGTGGAAATCGCGAAATTGTCGCTGTGGCTGGGCACGGCGAAAAAGAACCGCAAGCTCTCCGCGCTCGGCGGCAACATCAAGTGCGGCAATTCGCTCATAGACGACAAAAATGTTGCAGGCGAAAAGGCTTTTGATTGGAAAAACGAATTCCCCGAAGTATTTGGTGAAAAAGAAAAGGGAGTGTCTGATAAGTTAACAAGGGGCTTAAGCCCCTTGTCAAATAATAAAAGCCCCTTGCCAAATAATAAAAGTCCCTTGCTAGTGCAAGGAAATCTTTTGCCAGAAATATTGCGACAACCATTATCTTGTGTGGATTTTACGAAAGAACACGTT
>CAJOQA010000052.1 GCA_905236465.1 uncultured Treponema sp. | reverse complement strand
GATGATATGCTAGGTAAAGCTGATTTAAAGCATCAAGAAGCGATAATCCTTAGCATGACTAAAAAAGAACGGGCTAACCACCTGATTATTGGACCAGCCCGCCGTAAGAGGATAGCAAAGGGGTCTGGAACTTCCGTTCAAGAAGTTAATAAGCTGATTAAGCAGTTTGAAAAGACAAAGCTGACTATGAAAAAACTTGCCCGTGGTCGCGGAGCTCAAGCAAAAATGATGCAGCAGATGATGGCTGCTCAAGGTTCAGGCTCTGCTTCTGGCTTGGATTTAGGGGGAATGAAACTTCCTAAGGGATTTAAATTCCCTGGATTCTAAAAAAAAGTATTGCAAGGCTTTTTAATTTGTGCTAATATCGCCTTTATTACGGCAATAAAAGGGGTGTCTAAAAGAAAGTTTCTGCTTTTAGACACCCCTTATGCGCCCTTGCTATAGGTAGGTATTTACAGTGTTTAACCGTGCAGAGTACGTTTCAGACACAGAATGGAACCGTTTTTTGGAGGCTTCAAAAAACTTTGCTACTCCAAATATCTTTATTAATCTTCGCACAATAAAAAGAAGGTTTATTCAATTAAAGGATTCTTTCCCTTTTGCCCAGATATATTATGCTGTAAAATCTAATCCTGGAATTCCTGTAATAAAGATGCTTGCTGAATTGGGTTCTAATTTTGATATAGCTTCCCGCTATGAATTAGACAAGGTCTTAGCTCTTAATGTTAGTCCTGATAAACTCTCCTATGGTAATACAATCAAAAAAGCCGCTGATGTAAAATATTTTTATGACAAGGGCGTTCGTATGTTTGCTACAGATTCTAAAGAAGATTTAAAGAATATTGCAAAGTATGCCCCTGCCTCTCGTGTCTATGTACGCATTCTTGTTGAGAATTCCTCAACAGCAGACTGGCCCCTAAGCCGCAAGTTCGGTTGCCACCCCGACATGGCATACGACCTCTTAGTGCAAGCCCGAGAGTTAGGTCTTACCCCCTACGGCATCAGTTTTCATGCAGGAAGCCAGCAGCGCGATATTGGTGCCTGGAACGATGCCATTGCAAAGACAAAATATCTTTTTGAGTCTTTAGAGGACGAAGAAGGAATAAAGCTTTCTATGATAAACATGGGAGGCGGTTTCCCTGCCCACTACATTCAAGAAACAAATGACCTCAAGGACTATGCTTCTGAAATAACCCGCTACCTCCATGATGACTTTGGTGATGATATACCTGCTATCATTTTAGAACCTGGCAGGTCTTTAGTTGGTGATTCAGGAATATTGACTAGTGAAGTAGTTCTTATCTCAAGAAAAAATAATACCGCCTTGCAACGTTGGGTTTACCTTGATGCAGGAAAGTTCAACGGCTTGATAGAAACCCTGGAAGAATCCATAAAATATCCTGTAATAACAGAGAAAGATGGTGGCAGGGAAGGGGAAGTAATCATTGCCGGTCCTACCTGCGACAGTGCTGATATAATGTACGAGGATGAAAAGTACAAGATGCCTATTGACTTAAAGATTGGGGATAAGGTCTATTGGCTAACTACAGGAGCGTATACTTCAAGTTACGCTAGTGTTGGCTTTAATGGATTTCCCCCAATCCAAGCCTACTACCTTACAGAAGACGGTATAGAAGATTCTGAAGGAAATAGCCTGTCCTGCTAGCTATTAGGGGCAGTTTCAAAAGTTCACGTTTTGAAACTGCCTCTTTGTTTTTCTTAAAATTCTATTAAATCCTTTTCTTCTTTATTTACTACAGCAAACCAAGTTGAAGGTGAATCAATCCAATATTTTTTAAAGACCCTCTGAATATCCTCTTCAGTTAGTTTTAGTATTTCCCTTGTAAATTTTTTACTATAATCAGGATCCCCATATTCTAAAAGGTATGATTCAATGGCCCAGCCTTGTGCGGCAGCCTTTTGCAAACTCATGTACGTTGCAGTGATAAATCTGTTTTTGTAGCTTTCTAGTTTGCTTGCAAGTGGCACATAGTTATAATAGTTTTCCCCCTGAAAAGTTTTAATCACTTTTCCAGAAGCCATCAGGGTCCTAGCCTCTTCTGCTGCCAGTGAAAAATCTTTAAGATTATTTATAGACTTAAAGTATTCTTGACCTACAGGGGCTAAGGAGGTAAATATTGAAGAGAAGGCTGATGAAGCTGCCTTGTAACGCGAAGAAACAATTTTATTTAGCATATCAGTATAAATGGAGGCTGCCATAAGGCTTGCAACATGGTCACTGTGGTTAGATGCTGGTGTTTGAAAAATTCTTACAGCACATGCTTTTCCCGTTTCGTGTTGGTCTTCAATCAGTATAGGCCCCCTTTGAGAGATTTTCTCAAAGTCAATTTGGGGAATTCCCTTTTCTTCCTCATCTTCGGCTACGGCAAGATTTCCCAAACTTTTATTTAATTCCTTTACTAAAGCCTTTCCATTTATTTTCCCCGTAGCAACAACAAATATTTTTTTAGGATTTAAGACTTTTTTATGCAATGCTTGTAAGTTTTCCTTCGTTATATTGCAAATAGAAAGAGGTGAAGGGGTGTTTAATGGCAAGTATGGGTGGTCTTTGTAGATTTCTTTGTAGGCCCTAATATTAAGTTTATTATCAGGCGTATTTTCCCAGGATTCCAAGGCAATCGTGTATTCTTTTATCATACTATCATAGGCGTCATCTGTAAAAGCTGGGTTTATAAAAGAGTCGGTAAGTAGGGGGAGGATGTTTTTCCAGTAGCTGTCTAAAACCGTAACGTAAAGGGCTGCCCCCTCGTTTTCTGACCTATACTTTATTGGAGCCATGTACTTGTACGAAAGCTTTTGCCTTTCCTTTTTGCTATAGTTTTTTGATGACCGCCCCATCAGTGTAAATAGGGCAGAGGTAAGGCCTGAAGTTTCATCTGTTAGGTTTGAAATACCAACCTTTGAAGCAATGTATATTGAGTCAACAGCAGCAGCCTCTTCATTTTTCACATAAACAGGAATACCATTTTTGAGTGTATATTTTTTTATATCAGAACTTTCTTTACTTGTAAATTCTTTTTTTACGGCTTTCGAGGGGGTGTAAATCTTCCCCTTTTTGCCTTTGCCCTTCATGGAAGCAATTTTATCTGCATCTGGCTTATAGGCAGCCTTATTTTGCCATAGACCATTGCTTTCGCTGATTTCTTCATAACCTGCAGCTAGGTATTCTGCCTTGTGCTTTTGGTAGACTTCAGGATTTACAATGATACTTACAAGGGCATTTTTGCCACTTATATACTTTTCAATAAAATTCTTCATGTCCTCTTGCTTTACGGAAGCCATTTTTTTATTGTATGAAAAATAATAGTCGCTTCCGGTAGAGGCCCACCAAAATCGTAGGTTGGAAAGAAAGCTTTCTGGCGTTTCTGCAAGCAGTAAGTCCGTGTCTTTTAGATTTTGGGCTATTTCTTTTACAGAATTCTTTTTGTAAAGGTCTGCTGTGTTTGCAATCGCTGGCATAACATCATTTTGAATGTAATTAAGCAGTAAGTCAGCCCTTTGGGGTAAAAGGTTTTCTGGGGCAGAAACATAGGCTGTAAATTCAATAAGCCCATCGCTTCTTTTTGTCGTATAGTTTCCGCTTATGTAGCTTATGTCTGGAATTCCGAGTTTTTTATTGCTAACTAAAGCTTTTTTAAAAGGACCGTCGGGATCCCTCATAAGAAAACACAAGTAGTCAGCGACGTAGGTGTCGTTCAGGTTAAAATCTGTGTCTGGTCCCCTGAATTGAATCTTAATTTGTGCGATTTGTCTGCTGGCTTCTGCAAAGGGGTAGACTGCTTTTTCTGTTTTACCGAGGGGGCTTGGGTTTTGCTGAATTTTATCTGAATCTTTCTTTGCATCCCCGTCTTCCCAACCTGAAAAAATTCTTTTTACAAGCTGGTATATTTCTTTGCTATCTATGTCACCACCGATAAAAAGAGCTGCCTTTGACGGAATAAAGTTTTTGCTTTGAAAATCTAAGAGTAAATCAAGGTTTGCCTCTTCTATTGCCTGTATGGAACCAACTTCATCAGTTTTGTAGGGGGCGGAAGGAAAAAGTTTTGAAGCTTGGTAAGATTTGTATATTGTGCTTTGTTGACTTGTATATTCTTTTATGTTTTGGATATACAAATTCTTTACTAAGTCAATCTTTTCCTCTGTTATGCTCGGGTGCAGGACTGTTGCCTTTAAGAAGGCAAGGGCCCTTTCACTTTCGTAAGAAGGAACTGTTAGGTTGTAATAAACGTAATCGCTTTTTATATCTGTAGAAAGACTCGTTGCTCCTAAGTTTTCCAAGTATTCCTGTATGCTGTTATAGTCGGGGCAGAGGGGGTTACCAAAGAGGGTTAGGTATTCGTAAAGCTGAAAGAATCCTGAAGTTTCAGCTTCCTGTGCACTGCTACCACTTTTAAATGCAAAATCAATGTATACAAGGGGAACGTTGTGGTTTTCTAGGGTAAAAAGTGTAAGACCATTTTCCAAGTGATATTGGTTTAGGTTTTCAACAGAAGTCTTTTGTCCGTAGGCAAAAGATGCAAGGAAAAATAATGAAGAAATATAAATAAGTTTTAATGCTTTTCTCATACTAGAAAGTATGGCACAAAAGCACTAAACTTTCTAGTATCATTAAGACCTATTTTAAGAGTGCTCTTTGACTATTGTGTTCATTTCTTGTGCCATATTTTCCAACGACACTTGTTTTTGCACTGCTCCCAATTCATAAGCGGCGCGGGGCATACCGTAGACAATGGAAGACTTCTCGTCTTGACCTAAAGTCCAAGCGCCCTGCTTGCGCATTTCGGCGAGTTGAGCTGCACCATCGCGACCCATACCTGTCATTATAATGCCCAGTGCATGGTTCTGGTATATTTTTGCAACGGATTCAAAGAGTACGTCTGCAGAAGGACGGTGACCGTTTCTTTGATCATCGTGGGAAAGCCGTATTACATTGCAGAGTGTAGACTTTTCCACAACAATGTGGTAGTCACCGGGGGCAATGTATATTTGCCCTGGGTGGATCAAGTCTCCATCTTCTGCTTCTTTTACCTCAAGCGGGCATATCTTATTCAATGAGGCTGCAAATTCCTTTGTAAAGCCAGCAGGCATGTGTTGAACTACTAAAATAGGACGTGCAAATTTTGGGTCTAACTTTGCAAATACTTCGCGCAAAGCATTAGGACCCCCAGTTGAAATGCCTAAAGCTACAATCTCTATGTTTCCAGGTTGTCTTAGCGGTGTAATAACTGCCGGCTCTTTTGCCTTGCTTTGCCAAAGGGTAGGTGAGAATGTAGGCTTTGCACTAGGCGTAGCAGGCTTTATTTTATCAATAATGCCTTCTTTTGCAGCCGCAGACTCTGCTTCTTTAAGTTTTGCCTGTTGCATGAAGAATTCTGCAGGGTAGACCTGCTTTCCCTTTCTTCTTGCGTAGCGGCCGCCGTAAGAGGCTAAGCGTTCAATTAAAGCTGATGAAACGGATGATATATTAGAAGATGTAGAACCGGAAGGCTTTGTTATAAAGTCAGATGCCCCTAATTCCAAGCACTGCATTGTAACGGTGGCACCTTTAGTCGCAACTGAAGAAAGAATAATAACAGGAATATCAATTTTTTTGTTCTTTCTTTCCTGCAAGAACTGCACACCATTCATTTCCGGCATCTCTATATCAAGAACTATAACGTCAGGGTTCAACTGAGGAATTTTTTGCAACAAGAACTTACCATTCATTGCAGTTCCCACTGTTTTCATACCTTCTGTTGAGTCTATAATTCTTGAAATAAGATTGCGCATCAAAGCGGAATCATCGCAAACTAGTACCTGTAAATCGTCCATTACTATCCCCTATTCGTTCTTTTGGTAAAGACATGCCCACTGGGTCTTCAAGAACTCAAATTTTGTGTCCATTCCAAACAAACTCTCTGAATGACCTATAAAAAGATATGAATTCTTTGCCATAGAATTATAGAAACGATCTATACAGGCTTTCTGTGCGGCCTCATCAAAGTAAATAAGTACATTGCGACAGAAAATTATATCAAAATCTCTTACACCAGAATCATTACTTAGGTTGTGATAGTCAAAGTGAATGCCCCTAGCTAGATCCGGCTTAACTTGATAGCCTGTTTCTGTTTTTGTAAAGAAACGATTAAGATATTCTTGGGGAATGCCAGTTATGCGAGCTGTTGGGTAGAAGCCCTGCTGCCCCACCATTAGAGACTTTAAAGATATGTCGGATGCCTTAATGTCAAAAGTGTAGGGGGCGGGGAGCTTGTCTTTCAGTAGCATAGCTATGGTGTAAGGTTCTTCCCCAGTAGAGCAACCTGCAGACCAAATTTTGATTTTTGTGTTGCCGGTCTTCTTCTTATTTTCTATGACATGCGGGATGACATAGTTTATCAGCGCATCAAAGTGCGGTTGATTACGGAAGAAGCGGGTAAGATTTGTTGTTATGCTATCAAGAAATTTCTTGAACTCTTCTTTATCACTAGTGACCATCCTATAGTATTCTTGGACATCTGAAAGTCCTTTTTCGCGCAAGCGCTCTTTAAGGCGACTGTCCAAAATAGAACGGTTTGTTTCTGAGAATGTGATTCCACTAGAATCATAAATTAATTTTCGATATTCATCAAATTGTAAATCTGTGAGCAAATCAGCCATAAACTCTATTATATAACGCTAAGGGCGAATTGTAAATTAAAAAAGCAAAAAAATTATCTTTTTGCAAAATTTACAACATTTGTCGGGTTAATAGACTTTCCGTTTTTGTATACGGTAAAGTGTAAGTGTGGACCTGTACTTTGACCGGTTGAGCCTACCAAACCTATTTTTGTTAAATTATCAACAACTGCACCCGAAGAAGTTAAAATCTTTGACATGTGTCCATAGAGAGTCTTATAACCCTGACCATGGTTTATAATGACAAAGTTTCCATATACGTTTGAATAACCGGTTTTTTCTACCTTGCCAGGTTTAGAGGCAAAGATAGGAGTTCCCTTAGGACAGGCCATATCAATTCCGCCGTGATAGGTTCTTCTTCCAGAGCCAAAGGGGTCTGATCTCCAGCCCCAACGAGATGAAATGTAGAAGTAATTCTTGAGCGGCAGTTTGAAGAGGTCTCCGTTGATTTCAAGTTTTGTTTCCCAGTCCATTAGGGCATCTGGAACGAAGATGGTACTGCCGGCTTTTAATATAGAGTCAATTTCAAGGTTATTGACCGATGCACAACGCTGGGCATCTACAGTATATTTTTCTGCAATAGAAGCAGGAGTCTCATTGTCTTTTTTTACAGTGTAAAGGATACCGGATATTGAAGGAATCTTTATGTATTGCCCTGGCTGGATTAGGCGGGAATTCGTTATTGAATTGTTTGCAGAATAAATGGTATCTGTTGTAACTCCATAGCTTGAGGCTATGTAGCCAATCATGTCGCCTTTTTTTACCCTATAAGATATGTAGGAAAGCGGTTTGTCTGCCTTATCTTCTGGGGAGGATGTAACAGGTTCAATAAGGGATTCAAGTCCAATCGCCTTGTCATCTTTTACTTCATTATTATTTTCCATGAGGATGGTAAGTTCTTGGTCGTTGCCACCACCCTGACCGCTTGTGTTATTGTGATGGACTACGCCTAAGGTAGTAGCTACCACAATGCCTGCGGCAAGGAAAATGCTTAGAGAGCCTACAAAGAGGGCTCTTGTATAGTTTCTCATATAATATGAGTGCGTATAATACTTTTTTTTAAACAGCACAACTTTCTTCATAAACTAATCCCTTTTTGAAAAAGGTTCCTCCCATTATATCACATAATTCTGTAAAAGTCTTTATATTTTTGCAGAATTTATGAATTATTTTTTTTTGAGGCCTATAAGGTAGGTCTCAAAAGAAACAGTTCTGCATGCTTCCGGCTTAAAGCCCCTTGCACTTGTAAATATTTCCCTCATTTTTTGCAATTCCTTCTGCTGGTCTCCCCCCTGGAAAATCTTTACGCAAAAGTTCCCCCCCTGTTTTAGCATAGAGTTTGCATACCAAATTGCCATTTCAACAAGGGCCTTGGATCTTGCAGTATCTACAGTCCTGTTCCCTGTTGTAAGCGGGGCAGCATCGCAGACAACTAAGTCATAAGGCCCTAGATCCTGAATATGCTTGAATATTTCCTGACTCAATAAGTCCCCTTGAAAAAATGTCAAGTTTTCTCCCTTTACATTTTTGTCTAAAGGATTAAGGTCTACTGAAACAACCTTTCCCTTTCCGTTCAGTTTTCTTAAAAGCCAGGTCGTCCAGCTACCAGGAGCGGCACCAAGATCAAGGACTGTGCAAGAGCCTTTTAACATTCCGAATTTTTCGTCTATTTCCTGAAGCTTGTAAACACTTCTAGCGGGGTAGCCTTCTTTAAAGGCTTTTTGAGACCAATAATCGGGTTTGTTGTAACTGCTTGTCTTTGAAGGCATACTTTTTTATCGGATAAATAAAACAAAACATTAATAAAGGCTTTTTTTTGTTATTCGGTGAGTTTGTCTATGGCGTTCTCAAATTCTGCTTCTTCTTGTTCTGTGGAATTTTCTTCTTCTTCTTCTTGAGTAAGGGGGGCGCTTTTGTAGTTTATTAATTCAGGGTAACCTTCTTCTTGGGGAAAGAGTGAAGGGAGGTTCGTGTAGACAGGGCACTTTGCAAAGATATTAGCATCAAGGCTTTTTAGCCAGGAAGGGCTTTTTATTGTCACTGTTTCAAGTGAAGGGCAGGATGCAAAGGCAAAGGCTCCTATTTCCATAACAGATGAAGGAATTGTTATGCTTTTTAGATTGACACAATGGTAGAAGGCAGATTCCGCAATTTCTGTTAAAGTTGGAGGAAGGTCTATAAAAGAAAAGGCTGCGCCTACAAAAGCATTTTTTTCTATTTTTGAAAGGGCTTGCGGAAGCTTTACAAATGAAAGTTTCTGACAAGCGTAAAATGAGGCGCTTTTTATTACAGAGAGATTTTGTGGAAGAGATACTTCTTCTAGGGAAGAGCAGGAATAAAAGACATTGCTTCCCAAAAAGGATATTGTATCAGGAAGCGAAACTGAAGAAAGGCTTGTGCAGTAAGCGAAGGCTCCGTTTCCTATGCTCTTTGTGCTACTAGGAATTTCTATTTTTTTAAGGGACTTGCAGTAGGCAAAAGCCCATTTCCCTATAATCTCAATGCCTTCTGCAAGTTCTATTGAATTTAGGTTTTCACAGTGAATAAAAGCGGAGTCGGCAATTGCCTTTACCCCCTCTGGAATTGTAACCGTAACAGCATCCTTGTCTTTAAGCCCCGTAACTGTAAATCCGTCTTCAGAGATTACAAGGTTAGATGCTAAATCCTGACTGAACAGGCTGTGAAAGGAGAGGAGGGTAAAGAGAATAAGTAGTGCCGACTTTACCTTCATTAATATTCCTCAGACCCGCTCTTTTTGAAAAGAGCAGCAAAGCCCCCGCCGCTTCTTTGGGTTGCTGTGTGGATTCCTGCCCTGGTGTGGCTGCCTCCCCTTGCTTTAGAAGACTTGAAGCCTCCGCGGTGGTCATCAGATGACCGTCGGTCATCCCTGTCGCGACCTACAGCATACCGGTCACTGCCAAAGTGCCTACCACCCCTGTCTCTGCCAAAACCGCCTCTTCCTCTGCCACCTCTGCGCCTTCTGCCTGCAAAGTCTTCATCATCGCGACCGCTTACTGACTTTGAATCTACGTGCATATGGGGCAGGCTAGGATCATCTTTTGAAAGCTCAAGTGCCCTTTCTCCGGCTTCTTTGGGGAGAGTAAGAAGACAGAATTTATCTGCCATGTCAATTGCGTCTACATCGTGGTTTTTTATACCTAAGAGGTCAGAAAAGAATTCTGCTATTTTCTTTGGAGAATAGCCGTCTGTCCAACCTAGCTGGGCATAGATGCGAATCTGATTTTGGGCAACTGAAATGCGACCACCCCTGTCTGCTTTGCCTGCCCTGTCGCCACCGCGACCGTACAGGTCATTTATTTTGCCGTAGTTCTTTGCACTTAGAGATTTACCGTAAGTT
>CAJOQA010000051.1 GCA_905236465.1 uncultured Treponema sp. | reverse complement strand
GACTATTGCGATGCTACCCACGTAGTCCACGCCTTTGTTATTGGGCAAAAGCAAGAAATACTGGGGTCTAGCGACGATGGTGAGCCTGCAGGAACAGCGGGCAGACCTGTGCTTGAAGTTCTAAAAGGCAGCGGAGTGACAAATATCATTGTTACAGTGACCCGCTATTTTGGTGGAACTTTACTAGGAACAGGGGGGCTTGTAAGGGCCTATTCTGATGCCACAAAGGGACTTTTACAAGTATGCAAGACAGAGGAAATGATAGAAAAAAAAGGCTTTACCTTTGAAAGTGACTATGCTAGCTACCAAACAATAAAAAGGCAGTTGGCAGTTTTTCACCTGTCTGAGCAAAAAGAAGATTTTGACCAAAATATAAAAGTGTCCGCTTCTATTTGGGCAAGCGAATATGAGGATTTAAAAAAAACGTTAGTAAACATAAGCAAGGGAAAAATCCGACTTGCTTAAATTAAAGAGGAATATTATAGTTTAACTGTTATTATGGAAAAGGTACAAGAACAAAGCAAGAATACAAAAAAAACACAATCGTTACTTTCAAAGGGCTTATCCCTTTCTGTGCTTACCCTGCTTTCAAGGATTTTGGGCCTGGTCAGGGAAGTCACAAAAGCAAGGTTCCTTGGCACTCAGGCTTTAAGCGATGCATTTGGAATAGCTTTTCAGATTCCAAACTTTTTCAGGCGGCTCTTTGCGGAGAATTCAGTTTCGGTTGCCTTTATCCCCACATTTAAGGCAAGCCTTGAAGACTGTGGCACAGAAGATGGCAAAAGACAGACACTGGAATTTGTAAATGCAACTTTTACTTTGCTCACTTTTTTAACATCAATCTTTGTTGCGCTCGGAATGATTTTTACCCCCCTTATCCTGCGTATTTTCTTTGCGAAAAATGCTGATACTTTACAGGAAGCGGCTGTTTTAACACGAATCATGTTCCCCTATCTGGTGGTAATTTCAATAGCAGCCTTGTTTCAGGGAATACTTAACGGGCTAAAAATCTTTTCACCTTCAGGTTTTACCCCCATACTCTTTAACTCAATAGTCATAGCCTGCACATATATTCTTGCCCCCTTTACAAAGAACCCTGCAAGGGCAATGGCTATCGGAGTAATTTCAGGGGGCTGCGTGCAGGCCTTGTTTCAGTTACCCTTTGTAATAAAAAACGGCTGGCGTCTTTCATTTACATCACTCAAGAAAGCATTTACTAATCCAAAAACAAGGACCGTTCTTAAGCTTATTGGTCCTACAATAATCGGCATGGCAGCATACCAGCTGAACGATATCGTTTCATCGTCGCTTGCTACAAGGGCGGGAATAGGTGTTTACTCAAGCATACAGTATTCCCTAAGGCTACAGGAACTGATACTTGGAATCTGCGCAGTAACAATAGGAACAGTAATTCTGCCAGATCTTACAGGCTTTGCAAAAAAGTGCGATTGGAATAATTTTGAAAGACTTTTAAGTCAATCTGTAAAAATTATGGCTTTAATAGCAATCCCCATAACATTTTATTCCCTGATTATGGGCCGCAATATAATAACACTGATTTTTGCCCGCGGAGCCTTTGACGAAAATTCTATAGAAATGACTGAAAAAGTTTTTTTCTGCCACATAATAGGCCTCTTTTTCATAGCAGTAAACAGAATTGTTTCTCCAGCATTTTATGCCCAAGGGGACACAAAAAATCCTACTATCGCAGGGCTCCTAAACTTTGCAACAAACATAAGCCTAGCCTGGATTTTAGTGGGACCGCTTAGCGGGCAGGGGATTGCAACGGCGCTTTCTGTGGCATCGTTTGTAAACACAGCTTTTCTTTTTATATTTTTAGCTAGGAAAAAGAACATTCAAGTCAAGAAAATAATAAAGGAAATTGCCTTGTACTCTGCAAAGATAATAACATTTTCTGTAATAGCACTTTTGCCCCTTTACTTTTTTCATACTGGCATTGAATCTTTCTTTTTTAAATACACAGCATCCCGTCCTGTAATTTGCCAGGGGCTGACAGTTTTTGTAACAGGCTTTATCTTTGCCTTTATAGGCCTAGGCTTATTACTAATTACAAAAGATGATATCTTAAAAAGTGCAGCAAATAAAATTAGGAGAAAATAAATGAACGAAATTCCAGAAGACATACTTACAAGTTATGAAGACATTTTAAAAAAAACTGATTTAGCCCTTCTTTTTAAAGAAAGACAAAAAAAGATATTTTCTTTAATGGAAGAAAACAAAATTGATGTAGCCCTTTTTTCTGACTTTGAAGAATCTAGGGATGTAACTGTCCGCTACCTTACAGGGCACCCCTCTGATGCCCTACTGCTTTTATACAACAACAAGTCAACCCTTATCCCCTGGGATGAAAATCTTGCAGAAAAAAAAGCCCATACTGACAAGATGCTCCCTTACACAAACTTTAATAGGGTAAAAACAGAGGCGGTTAAGGAATGCCTAAAAGAAGTTAGGCCAAAGTTTACAAATAAAATAAGACTTGCCCTTCCCTCTTCCATAAGTCATCTTGAGTTCATAAAATTTCAAGCCGAACTAGAAAATGTAGAGCTTCTTTGCAGCGAAGAAGAAGATTCGCTTGCAAAAAAAATAGAAAGCATGAGAGCCCAAAAAGATGCATATGAGGTAGCGTGCACTGTAAAAGCTTGTACTATTACTTCTGCCATGACAGATATAATTGTTAGCAATGTGCTTGATGGAAGAATAAAAACAGAAAGCGATGTAGCCCTGTTTATAGAAAAAGAGCTTAGGGAAAAAGGTTGCGAAAGGACTTCTTTTGACACCTTAGCAGCAGGGCCTTCTAGGTCCTTTGCAATACACGCATTTCCAGGCTACACTTCTAGTTCATGGAGCAGCAGGGGACTAAGCATTTTGGACTATGGCGTTTGCTATGAAGGCTATGCAAGTGACTGTACCATAACAATTGCTAAAGGACCTTTAAGTGCAGGGCAAAGTGAACTTTTAGATTTAGTACAAAATGCAGCTGATGAATGTTTAAAGCTTTACAAAAATGGAAAAGCAATACTTGATGCTGCAAAGAAAGCAGAAGAAATTTTTGCTCAAGCAGGCAAAGCCATGCCTCATAGCTTAGGGCATGGGACAGGGCTTGAAATTCACGAAGCTCCATTCATCAGCCTAAGGGCAAAAGAGGATAGTGTCTTTAAAGAAGGCAACATCGTAACACTAGAGCCAGGTCTTTATTACCCAGAGCTGGGAGGTTGTCGCCTTGAGAATGATATTCTTATAACCAAAGACGGCAACAAGCTGCTTACTAATTCAAAGATTTTCAGGATTTAGGTCCTTAACGCTTTCTCCCTCAATAAATTCAAAGGGTAAAATTATATGCTTTGCCTTCTCCTTTTTTTCTATACATTTAAGAAGAAGGTCAAGCCCCTCTATTGCCAACCTATCATTTAGTTGCTTAATCGTAGTAATCTTAGGGCAATAATAGGAAGCAAGGGACAAGCCGTCAAATCCTGTAACTGAAACATCTTCGGGAACAGACTGACCTATATTTTTCAAGAACCTGCAGGCTCCCACAGCCATTACATCAGACATTGTAAAAATAGCTGTAAGGTCAGGGTACTTTTCAAGAAGGTCTCCTGTTGCGGCTTCTCCGCCTTCAAATGAATATTTGGAGACAGAGTAATTTTTCTTTACGTTAAAGGCAAGTCCAGCTTCTTTCATTGCCTTAAGAAAGCCCCTATAACGCCTTTTAGTAAGCTCAGAACTTTTTAGGTCTCCGCCAATGACTCCTATTTTTTTATGACCTTTTCGTATAAGGTAACTAGTTGCGTCATAGGAAGCCTTTGTATCATCAGTAGTGATGCTTGAAAGCAGGGCGTTGTTAACATATTTTGCACCATTAGTGATAAGTACACAGGGGCTTTGAATCTTGGCAAAATCTTCTTTAAAGGTATCAGGTGTACCCCCTAAAAAAATTATGCCAACAGGCTTCTGTTCATAGTAGAGACGGCAGGCAACCTTAGCCTCATTGTCATATTCATCAAGAACAACAACACTTGTCGTGTAGGAAAGGGCTTGAACCTTTTGCTGTATAATTTCCAGTAAGGCATTAAAAAGCAAAGATGACATTCCCTTAACAAGAATGACAATAGTCTTTCTGTCTAATTCCTTTAGCTGTTTGGCATTCTGATTAAGAATAAAGCCGTACTTATTTACAACCTCAAGAACTTTTTCCCGCATCTGATCGCTTACATCAGTTCTTTTATTAAGAACGCGGGAAACAGTTCCTACACCACAACCACATTCACGCGCTATATCTTTTATAGTCATTAAAAAACTTATCCTTTTACCGCTCCAGAGATTACGCCCTTTATTATATACTTTTGTGAAGCTATATAAAAGGCAATGATTGGAATTATCGCTACAACTAACATTGCCATAAATCCACCGTAGTCAGTAGCCCCGTAGGCTCCCTGCATGGCAATCTGAATTGCCACAGGAACGGTTTTATCGTCAGTACCAAGAACAAGATATGGTAACAAGTAGTCATTCCAAATCCACATTGAATTCAAAATTGCAACTGTAATTGATGTCGGCTTTAAGACAGGAAAGACAACAAGGAAAAAAGTCTGCAAAGGGTTACAGCCATCAATTTCAGCGGCTTCCTCAATATCAAGAGGAACAGCTTTTACAAAACCGGTAAACATAAAGACTGAAAGGCCTGCACCGAAACCTAAGTAAACTAAGTTTATGCCAAGAACATTGTCAAAGTTCAAGACGTTGACTATATAGGTCATAGTGTACATTACCATTTGAAAGGGAACAATCATACTGAAAGCAAAAAGATAGTAAAGTCCCTTTGTCATTTTGTTTTTTACCCTGACAATAAACCAGGAGGCCATAGAAGTGCAAACAATAATCAGGATTACAGAAATCAAAGTTATTGTCACAGACCTTAGAAAAGAAAGGAAGAAACCTGAAGTTGAGATTCCGTTTATATAGTTTTCAAAACCCGCAAAAGTTTCTTTGTTCGGCAAGGCAAAAGGAGAACTTGAAATATAAAGGCGGGACTTAAAGGAGTTTAGCAAAACCAAAAAAACTGGAATTAAAAAAACGACAGCTAAGAAAATGAGAAAAATAAAAGAGATAGTTTCTATTCCAATTAGCTTTCTTCTTTTTACACTCATTGTTCTACCTCCTTTTGAGTTGTAAGTTTAAGCTGAGCAAAGGCAATAAATGCTACGATAAGGAAGAAAACTACAGCCTTAGCCTGACCCACTCCCTGCCAGCCTACCCTGCCATAAAAGGTATTGTAAATATTCAAGGCTAACATTTCAGTAGCCTTGTCAGGAGCACCTTTAGTAAGGGCTAGGTTTTGGTCGAACATTTTAAAGGTGTTGGTCAAAGTCAAGAACATACAAATAGTAATAGAAGGCATTACCATAGGAATTTTTATTTTGAACAAGACAGATAACCAAGACGCTCCGTCTATATCAGCTGCTTCAATCATGTCGTCCGGAATATTTTGGAGACCTGCAATATAGATTACCATCATATAGCCTATCAACTGCCAGTTTGTAAGAACAACCAAGCCCCAAAATCCATATTCCATTTTATAAGATATATCTACACCAAAGGGTGAAAGTATTCCGTTTATCAGAAGATTCCAAATATAGCCCAAAACAATTCCGCCTATAAGGTTTGGCATAAAAAAGATTGAGCGGAAAAGGCTAGTTCCCTTTATACCCCTTGTTAAAAGCAGGGCTAAAGCAAAAGAAAAAATATTTACTGTTATTATTGAAACAATAGTAAAAACTGAAGTGAAGGCAAGCGCGTGCAAAAACTCATTGTCAAAAGTAAAAGCTTTTATATAATTTTGCAGGCCCACAAACTTTGCATTTGTAACAGTGGTAAATTTTGTAAAAGAAAGTCCTATTCCCATAAAAAAAGGAATTATAAAAAACACAGTGAAAGCTAATAGGACTGGTAGCATAAATACAGGAAAATATCTTGAAATTGATTTTTTCATATTTCCTCCTAATTATTTTTTAGCAAACATCTATGGGCACCTCGAAAAAGTACATCTTCGATGCCTGATTTTTTTCAAGGAACCCATACCTTTTAAACGCTTTTTTTAGTTAGCTGAGCTTTCTTTTTCCCAAGAAGAAACGACAGAAGATGCAACGTCAGCCCATTCTTTTGTTCCTTGAGCATACTGAAGAAGTGAAGAACCAAAGGAATCCTTAAATGTTTGTGAGGGGAAAAGTGTGAAATTCCAGGAAACAGATGTGATTCCGCTCTTTGACATCCAGTTTGCAATTTCAACTGCAAGAGGATCAGTTGGGCGGTCAGAATCAGCAAAAGTGTCAAAGGGAGCTATAAAATGAAGTTTGTTAGTGACATAGTTCTTACCGGTCTCACTAGAATACAACCAATAGATAAAATCAGCTGTAGCCTTTTGATCAGCTTCGCTTGCCTGACTGTTAATGGCATAGAAGTTTTCTGTTCCGATACAAAGTCCCTGTCCTTCTTCTCCCGAAACTCCTGTATATATAGGAAGATATTTTACATTTTCTGGAAGGACCTTGTTTCCTTGAACTCCTTCAATTTGACCCCATGCCCAGTTTCCATTCTGAACCATTACGCACTTTTCAAGAGCAAATTCTGACATAGAATCCACGACAGTTTTTGTTCCTACAGTCTTTTTGTCAACGACAGAATCATTCAGATACAAGTCAAGAATATTGCGGAACTGATCGCCGTATTCAAAAGAAATCTTTTTTGTTTCATCAGAAGAAAGATTTACATTGTTATTTTTGAACTCATAATAAATGGGGAGGTTTGCAAGGTGTGTCTGCCATCTCCAATCTTCTCCAGCCTTAAGGGATGTAGAAGCAAAAACACCATCAATTCCTAAATCAAAGGCATGAGCCTGCATATCATCTGCAAGTTCCTTTAGCTTTGCAAAGTTATTGATTTCATCCATGCTAGAAAAACTTGTTCCCTTAGAAGAAAGTGCAAAGTACTTGTCTGTTAATGCCTTATTATAAATTATTCCATACCCTTCCACAACATAGGGAATACCATAAACACCTCCTTCCGCAGTTACAGCTAAAGACTTATCTGAAAGATGTTTGTAAAGCTCTGTACCAGAAAGATCTGAACAGTAGTCTGCCCAGTTGGCATAACCACGAGGGCCGTTAATCTGAAAAAGAGTCGGAGCCTCTTTTGTCGCCATTTTTGCCATAAGAGTTGACTCATAAGAATTGTTTGCGGCAGTTTCTACAACAACCTTAACACCTGTTTCTTTTTCATACACCTGTGCAAGCTCTGCATAGACATCCGCAATCTCAGGTTTAAAATTCAAGTAGCGAACAGAACCTTTTTGATCCTTTTTGGAAGAGCAAGAAGTAAAAGAAATTCCTGCAAGTGTACACAAGATGGCAGCAGATACAAGTGCTGAAACAATTTTTTTGCTTTTTTTCATAAAAAACTCCTATTTAATCCGTAAACACGGAAACGTTTCCACTAATTTAGAATACACCTTTATTTAATTTCTGTCAAATTTTTTTTATGATTTCACGTTTGCCTATAAAAAATCCCTCCTGGATTTTTT
>CAJOQA010000050.1 GCA_905236465.1 uncultured Treponema sp. | reverse complement strand
TTTTGAGTTCCCCGAGATAGAAGATATTACTCCTCAGACAGCAGATGACCTAGTTGTTTCTGCTTCAGATGATGACTTTGACTTACCTGTAGAAGACTATGTTCCTCCAGAGAGCCATGAAGCAGAGGTATTAAAACTTCCAACTGACGATATACCTTCAGAGCCTAGTGATCCAATTATTGAAGAGATACCTGTAAATCAAGTTGCAGAAGAAAATGTAGAAGATGAACCTCTTTCTGCGAACACGAGCCCTGTAGAAGACGAGACTTTATCCAGTGCGCCTGCTGCAGAAGAAGTCCTTGAAGAAGATAATTTTGATGTTCCTCTTGAAGAGACCTTAAGTGCCGAAGAGCCAGAGATAGGGGATGAAGAGATGATGGCTGCATCCGCTAAGAATTCAGCCTTAGATTATTCCCTACTCAATAAGACTGCATCTACTTTGTCCACTTTCATGGACATGATTCAAAATAAGGATTATGCCCAAAAGTATCAGCAAACTGCCAAACTTTTTGAAGAACTGAAGTCTTTAAGCAATTTCTTACCAGCAGAAAAGAAAGACGAGTTTATACTTAGCAAGGCCCATTTGCAGTTAGAGTACATTGTTAAAAAGCTAGGGGGAGCCGTAGGACTTTTGTCTGCTGCAGAGCACCTTAGGTCTGAGTGGGGCGTTGATTCCGGAAGAGGAAGTAATGATGATGTCTCAAAGTCCGGCAGGGCACTTGTTACAGCTGTCTTTACGTACATGCGATCTTTGATTTCTTCCCTACCAGACAAGAAACTTGCAATGTTGCTCGATAGCGAGGTAAGCAAGATTCTTAATAAGCTTTTGTAACGCAAACAAAGGCGTTTTTTGTTTTCCAATCAAAGAGCGTCTTTGACTTGCTTAAGTCTTTAAGAATCTCTTTTATCCTTTCTGTTTTTTCCTGCCCCAGTTGATTTTTTATAAATGCCCCGTAAGAGGATTTTTCGCTGTCGAACCATTTTTCTATTTCTTCAAGGCCCAAGTGCCGTTTTTCTGTTAAAGTGAGACTCTTTACTTTTACCTCAAACCCCTGCTTCTCAAACTGACTTTCAATGTCCTTTTCCGTCCATGAAAAAAGGGGATTTCGTGTGTCTGAAAAAAAAGCACTTTCAGCTTTGTCTAATTCTGCAATCAGATTATCTTTTTCTTCTATAAGAGAACTTAAATGTTGAGCCCCGCTTGGAATCCTTTGGGAAAAGATGACCTTTGCCTCCCTAGCTAAAAGTGGCTCACTTCCAATCTTTTCAATATCAGTATTCTCTTCTTCGCTTCCAAAACTAATATTTCTTTTTGTTTTTTTGCTGCCATTCCAAAGCTCTGCTAAACTTGTAGCGGCAGCAAAAATATCTTTTGAGTAAGCAAAGGGATCCCTAAAGAAGAGGCGGTCAAAGAGTACAGGGCCAAATGCTAGCTGCGAAAAAGACTCACAGGTTTTTCTTAGGGCCCCATTTGAAAAGTATTCCCTGCCAGCAGGACTTATCATAGAAAGCAGGGGCTTGTCCAAGTCTCCTAAAGTTGCGCTGTAGTGGTATAGGGTATCCATCCCTTCTTTGCTACGGCAAGAGCCACATGTTAGGCCTTCGGGGCTTTTTCGCATTATGTCAAAAAGAAGAAGGGCATCGTCTGCACCCCAAACAAGACACCTGTGGTGGCGCAAAAGACCTGCTGCCTCTTCCATAGTATCCCTAATCAAGGTGAGCACTTGGCTTTTACCTGATTCCAGCCTTGCCTGCCAGGACTTTTCTGCCCTGTCAAGGGCACTTTCCCTTCTATAATCTTTTGGACTGAATGTCAGGTTTTCTTCTTTTTTTTCAAAGCCGTGCAGGTGCCCGCTTTTTTGCCACCAAGAACTGATAGGGTTTTCCTCTAAGTTTTCCTCAGCCTCATTCCTCTTACCTAGTATAGACGCTATTTGAATCTCCCTTCTAGATAATACTTCTTCCCTGATTTTTGCCTCGTAGCCCTGCTTTGAAGGAGTATAGAAGACTTTACCGGCAAGGCTGTCGGGTAAGTATTGCTGGGCAACCCAATGGTCACGGTAGGCGTGGGGGTAAAGATAACCTGCTCCGTGGCCAAATCCCTCTGCGTCACGGCTGGCATCCCGTAAGTGGTTTGGAACTTCCGCATCTTCTTTTTCTACAGAGGACAAGGCATCAAAAAAGGCCATAGAAGAATTTGATTTGGGGGCAGTTGCAAGATACAGTGCTGCATGAGCTAAAAAATACCTTCCTTCTGGTAAGCCGACACGGTCAAAGGCTGCTGCACAGTTTTGCACTACAGAAATAGCCTGTGGGTCTGCAAGCCCTGTGTCTTCGCAGGCACTTATCAGCATCCTTCTGAATATGAATGATGGGTCTTCTCCTGCCTTTACCATTCTGGCAAGCCAATAGCAGGCGGCATCAGGGTCCCGTCCCCTAAGACTTTTTATAAATGCGCTGATTATATCATAGTGGTAGTCCCCGTCCCTGTCGTAAAGGACTACTTTTTTTTGAATAGATTCTTCTGCTGTTTCCTTGCTGATATAAATAGTTGAACCCCAAGGGGGCAGGGGAGGATTTGCAGTCGGATTCCATTCTTTTGGTGTAGTTTCCACCGCTAACTCCAAGGCATTCAGCAGGGAACGGGCATCTCCGTTAGCGGTCTCAACTAGATGCTGCAGGGCCCCTTCTTCAAATACAACCTTGTAATGACCGTAGCCCCGCTCGCTATCGTTTAATGCCTGCTCAGCGGTTTTTTCAAGATCTTCTTGTGTCAATGCCTTTAGCTGAAAGACACGGCTCCTACTTACTAATGCCTTGTTTACTTCAAAAAAAGGATTTTCTGTAGTTGCGCCAATTAAGATTATAGTTCCGTTTTCTACCCAAGGCAAAAGGGCATCCTGCTGGCTCTTGTTCCACCTGTGAACTTCGTCCACAAAAAGAATTGTTTTTTTACCATAGAGCCGTCTAGAAGTCTCCGCGTTTTCTATTGCTTTCCTGATGTCTGCAACACCCGTAAGAACTGCGTTTAATGTTATGAAATTTGACTTAGTGTGATTTGCGATTACACGGGCTAAAGTTGTCTTTCCTGAACCAGGGGGCCCGTAAAAAATAACGGATGTCAGGCGGTCTGCGGCAATAGCCCTCCGCAAAAGCCGCCCTTTTCCTACAATATGGTCTTGACCTATGTATTCGTCAAGGGTCCTAGGTCGCATCCTTGCAGCTAAGGGCCCCCTGTCGCTACTTTCGTCAGAAAAAAGCTCCATTAGTTACCGTCCGAAGAATCGTCAGCCGTACCGTCACGGTTCCAGGTGCCACGTTCCGGGTAGAATGAATAAAGTCCTATCTCATCAAAAGAAAGGGAAGATGATGTTATTGAATAGTGTATCGTCATCCAGGCATACTCATCAGATGAAGCTTCCGGTTTTGACTGGTCAAGCACATAAGTCAAGTAGATCCTGTTTGTAAGCAAAGATTCAGCATTGTTGTCTCCGCTAAAGTCTTCCGTTGAGCTTGA
>CAJOQA010000049.1 GCA_905236465.1 uncultured Treponema sp. | reverse complement strand
GCCCAGTTTTTTAATTGGTCTTTTGAAAATAAACCTTCTTCAAGCAAGGTTACTAGGGCATCGGTAAAGCCTTCACATTCGTCTTTTCCGCTTAAAAATGAAAGGTAGTCTTCTTTGTTTTCAAATAGAATTCTTTTTAGGACTTTTCGCCGCCCCTTGCTCCTAGTGTTCACCACTTCTATTTGCAGGCTGTATCCCCTTCCGCATACATTTTTGCTGTTATCGTAAAGGTCTGCTAAGAGTTTAGATTTTGTTTCTGCATTTTCTGTTTCTTTTGAAAAGTCAGCCCTTACGACTAAAGGAAAAAAAGAGGAGCTTGTGGCAAGCGCCCCGTTCAGACCCGCAATCATATCATCCATAAAGAGGGGAAATGCTTTTTGTGCCTGCTTGTTAATTTCTTCAAGAGCTCCCATTTACTTACCTACACAGAAGTTAGCAAATATTGACCCTAAAATATCATCAGGTGTGACGGCCCCTGTTACTTGGCCTAAAGAATCTAGGCTGTCTTCTAGGTCTTGCACCGCTGCATCCAGGGTAAAGCCTAACAGGCTGACTTCTAGCGCGTGTTTTATTCTTTCTAGGGCTTCTTGCAATGCTTCTTTTTGTCGTAGCGAACCTACCGCTACATTTGCCCTGCTACTTTCTACTTGAACAGATTGAAAAATAAGGTCTTTTACGCTTAGGGCAAGGTCGTTTAGGCCTGTTCCCCTTTTTGCAGAAACGGCTACTGCTTTATAGCTAGCATCCAGGGGCAAGGCTTTTGCATCTTCTGCATCGCACTTATTCCAGACCAAGAGTAGGGGAATATCCTTTTGCGCTTGCAAAAAGTGTAGGTCATCTTTGTCAAGCCCCTTCCGTGAATCAACTAGGTATAAAATGACATCAGCTTGCCTGCTTAGGTCTCTTGCAGACTTTATTCCCTTTTCTTCTATAGAATCCTCTGTTTCCCTAAGACCTGCCGTGTCAAAAACTCTTACCGGTAGGCCTGCAAAAGAAGCCCAAGATTCCAAATAGTCTCTAGTTGTCCCTTCCTGATCGCTGACTATAGCCCTTTCTTCTTTTAAAAGAGCATTAAATAAGCTAGATTTGCCTGCGTTTGTTTTGCCACAAAGAACCACACGGCAACCATCTTGATAGAGTTTTTCGCTTTGCCAACTATTTACCAATGTTTGCAAACGGTCAGCGGCTTCTTCCAATTTATCTTGATTAAATGTGTCCGATATAGTTTCTTCGTCCTCGGGGTATTCAATGCCAACTTCTATAGAAGCAAGGGTGTCTTTGACCAGTTCTTTTATGGCATTGACCTCTTCAAAAAGGGAACCTGAAAGCCTTTGGGCAGCCTTGTCTCTTGAAGCGTCAGTTTTACTGTCGATTATCTCTTTAACAGCTTCCGCCTTTGTAAGGTCGCACTTGCCATTTATGTATGCCCGAAAAGTAAATTCCCCTCTTTCAGCCTGACGAAAGCCTGATCTTAAAAGCAGACTTAAAATTCCTTTTACTACAGAAAGCCCTCCATGACAAAAGATTTCAGCCATGTCTTCCCCTGTAAAGGATTTAGGATTTTTGTAAACCCCAACCATAACCTCATCAACTTTTACATTAGATTCCTTGTCAATAATCCAACCGTAAACTAATGTGTTCCCACTAGCGGAAAGTAAGGCTTTGGGGCGGGAAAAAATAGCTGAAAATAATTTTAAACAATCTTTTCCGCTACATCTTACTATTCCTATTGCGCCTGGAGCTAAGGGAGTCGCTATTGCTGCTATTGCCTCTTCCGGTGTGTAGCCAAGGTTCGTCATTTTTTACTGACCTAGACCGTTAGTTATTGGGGCAAAGGGGTGCACATGCAAAAATGATGTGTTGGGGCCAGAGTACCTACCAGATTCCCATTCTTGATTTAAGACTGTATCAAGTATAGAAATTATGTCATCATCATGCTTCTTTTGCTCTTCGGGGCTTTCAATGTTGCTGTTGACTTCTTCTTGTTCTTGACCAGGATTTTTGCTGCCAAACGCTGGAAGAACTTCCTGGTAGGCGGGTGCCTCTTGATTTTTCCACGGGGACTCAGCTGTCCCTGGATCTGGAGAAATGTCTACGTAGCGGCCGGAGTTGTTCCAAAACATGTAACCTCTGTCAAGGCCGTCACGGGTTCCAAAAATTTCCCTCTTTACGTAGTCTGCGTCATAGTGGTTTCTGTCATAGCGGACACCCATATAAAAGGCCTGGACCCAGGGGCGGATTATAACTTTATTGCGGCCAATGACACTGTTGTGGTAAGAACCGTAGAAGTATATGCGGTAGGGGCGTTCTTTTACCGGAGCATACTCCAAGAAGTTTTGCTCAAAGTGGGAAGGGTAGAACATGGGGCAGATTACGTCCACATAATCACTCATAAGCTCAACATCTTGACCTGTCCTTGTACTGGACCTGTACCAACCGTTAGCCCCATAAATGTCTATTCCGATTGGTGCCTTTATGTTTTCCCTAGCGTAGGAAAGGAATGAAACCAGGGCACTTTCCTTGTCCATCCCCTTGTCTTTCCATCTGTAGGAGGCATTGCGCAAATTTGTGCCGTCTGTGGGAAATCTGATATAATCAAATTGAATCTCATCAAAGCCACGTTCTATTAGCTCTTGGGCTATCTGGATATTGTATTCCCAAACTTGCTCGCTGTAAGGGTCTACCCAGTTTTCATCGTAGTAGCGGGTCTTTTTTCCTGTTACGTTACCTTCCTCATCCTTTATTTCATCTACCCCCCTGATTCCAACCCAAGGGGAATTTGTTGCGGAATTCCAAACCGCATATTGATTTTTGTCGTAGAAGGCAAGGTTTTTGTCTTTGAAAACTACAACCCTTGCAACAAGATAGACGTTATCCTTTTTGAATTCAGGGACAAATTCATCAAAATTGATTTTATATTGAGAGACGGCATCTTTTTCCTTGATATTTGGGGTGTTAGGGGCAAAGTGTATCATGCCAAAGTCGTCTTTCATTTCAACAACGATGGTATTTAGCTTATTATCGCTTATTATTTTTTTATACCTATTAATTCCTGCAAGATTGCGGACCTGATAGGCTGAAGTGTAAACGGCCTTTTTCCCGTTTGCAACTTCTTGATAGGGGCTACGGCAGGTGTCTGGTTTTAAAAGCCATAGTTCGTTTAAAGTTAAGGCTGTTTCAAGTTCTGAATATTCCGGAGGAATAAAGGCTGTATTAAGGTTGACCCCTGCTGAATACAAAAGTTTTTGCCATTTTGCTGTACTTATGGCTTGCTGACTTCCATCCTTTAGGCTAAGACCCTCAATGCCCCCCATTGTTACGTAAAAAAGTTTTTCCTTGCTTTGGCACAGGCTGTCTATTGTACCCGCCTTTTCGCTTCCCTTATAAATGCTTTCTGCCCTCTTGCTTTTCCAGTTTATCCGGTAAATGTTTGGCATAAAGGATTGGGCGCAGAAAATTTCAGTGTAAACTGTTCCCTTGTCATCCTGGCAGAGAACTGGAATTATATCGCTAACTTCATCTGGCGTAAGGGTTGGTAAGGCTGCAAAACCTCCGCTTATGTCTATCCAGGCAGGCTTTTTTGCGTCAGCCCTATAGTAACTGAATCCATATATGGGGTGAGACATAAAAACTACCAATTCCGAACCGGAAATGCTACCATCTTTTGCATAAAGGGGCATGTGGGCTACCGCAACAGCTTTCATACCGGCTGTGTATGCGCTAGTTGACCCTATAGATTTCCAACTTTGCCCCCCGTCACGGCTAAGGTATACATCGTCTTTTGTAGCGGTAACAAGGTTGTTGCTGTCTAAGGGGTCAATGCAAATGTCTTTGAGCAGGGCTGGCTGTAATTCCAAAGACTTTTTCTTACCGTCATATTTCTTTATGGTCAGGAAGGGGAGGCCCGAGTTACATTCTGTAAATGTGCTTAAATTGTCAGATGAGAGGACTCCCTTAGAGGTAAGGAAATACCACTTTGCTTCTTGCCCTTCTGAAGGCTGACTGCGTAGAATTTGCGTTACTTTGCCTTCTGTCCATAGGGGACTTGCAGAGCCGTTTGAACTTATTTTGTAAAGACCAGTATCGCTTCCTGCTAATAGGGGTAAATCAGATGAGATTTGGACTTCATCCTGCTTTGCAAGGTCAGGCAACTGATAAAGGGGTTTTGACTGGGCAAAACATATACTTGAAGATAAAATTAAGCAAAATTTTATAAATAGTCTACGCATATTCAAACTATCGGAAAATTATTCACTTGAACTTAGAAAAATGCAGGGAAAGAAGTGTATTTTTTGTAAAGGGTGAGTTTTAGAGGGTGAAGCGTAGTGCTGAATGTTCTTTTCTGCAAGTGATGTTGGCATTTGGTTTAGGGATTCCGAAACGAGTTCGGAATGACATATACTGTCACCCTTAACTTGTTTCAGTGTCTGTACAAAAAAAATCCCCCAAGTTCTAGCACTTGGGGGAAAAGCCTTTTAGAATCTAAATTAGAAGCTAAGAGGTAATTTGTAGCCTAAGTCAAGAAGAAGACCGCGACGTGTGAACATCTTTAAATCGTCTTCGCCTGCAACAGCTTCAATTTCTGTTGGCAAGAAGTCAAGCATATAGCGGACAAAGATTAAGCAGCGACCAAGACCAAGGCGTTCCTCGTAGCCTGCTTCAAAAGAAAGGCCGAAGTTTACTGCTGTTGCAATGTCACTATCCTTCCATGATACTCCTTCATCTTTGAATAAGTCACCATCATAGGAAAGTTTTCCTACGGGGATTGAAAGGTAGGGACCGATTCCGAAGTTGAACTTGTTGTACTTTACAGTGAAGATAAGGGGAATGTCGAGAGAAGCGTAAGAAGCTGAACCGTCTGCAGAACCTATTTTTTTCTCT
>CAJOQA010000048.1 GCA_905236465.1 uncultured Treponema sp. | reverse complement strand
CTTGTGATTGCGGAACTGATAAGTCTACAAGTGCCTTGTAAGATTCAGCTTTTTTTGAAGCTCCTTCGTAAACTTTTTGTAAAAAATCTAAGTTTTCGTAGGTGCCTGTTACTATTACATGATAAAGGCATGTGTCAGCTGCATCGCTTTCATTTTCAGCCTGTATTTTACATTTTGAGAAAGTAAATGTTATATAGAAGACAATTATAAAAATCAGCAAGGCAATAAAAGAGAAAATTAAAAATAGCCACTTTATAAGTCTGTTTTTTTTCATTTTGATTTTGTCCAAATCTATTATAGCAGAAAAATAAAAAAATGGGTATAGAATTTTTTAACCTATAGTTGTATATTAAGTTCATGGAAACGAAGGAACGAGCAAAAAATAATAGGACTTTGACTTTGTGTGAAGGCGAGGGTGAAGTTTTTAAAAAACGTTTAGTAACAGAAAAAAATATAGCTGACTGCGGTTTTGTGAATAAAACTTTAAATGGTGATATCCTTGTAATGCTAAAGCATTTGCCAGATGAGTTTGCTGATTTGATTATAATTGATCCCCCTTATAATCTTTCTAAAGATTTTAATGGAATGAAATTTAATTCTCGCTCTGATGATCGATATGACGAATATCTTGCAACTTGGTTTCCTGAAGTTTGTAAAAAATTAAAGAAGACCGGTTCTTTGTATATGTGTGGGGATTGGAAGTGCACGTCTTCTTTGCAATGTGCCCTAGAAAGAGAACTTACCGTTTTAAATAGGATTACTTGGCAAAGGGAAAAGGGGAGGGGGGCAAAAGCTAACTGGAAAAATGGAATGGAAGATATTTGGTTTGCGGTAAAAAACGCAAACGATTATTATTTTAATGTAGAAGATGTCAAGATAAAAAGGAAGGTTTTGGCTCCATACAGGGAAGATGGAAAGGCTAAGGATTGGAAGGAAAGCGAGGGGGAAAAATTCAGGTTGACATATCCTTCTAACTTTTGGGACGACATTTCTGTTCCATTTTGGTCTATGCCAGAAAATACTGATCATCCTACTCAAAAACCAGAGAAACTTTATGCAAAATTGATTCTTGCTTCTTCAAAAAAAGGTGACATGGTTTTTGATCCCTTTTTGGGTAGCGGGACTGCAAGTGTTGTTGCAAAAAAACTTGGCAGAAATTATTGTGGAATAGAACTGAATGAAGAATATTGCTTGTGGGCAGAAAAACGCCTGCAAATGGCAGAAAGTGATTCTTCTATTCAGGGGTATTTTGACGGTGTTTTTTGGGAACGAAATAGTCTTTCTTTTCAGAAAAAATCTTCTATGCCTTTTTTGCATACTGCTATGTAAAATTTCTATTTTACATGAACCATTGTTTCGGGTACAATTATAGCGTTATATGTATATTGGAGGTTTAATATGAAAATAAAATCTTTTGTTTTAGCAGGTCTTCTTTTTGCATTTGCAACAGCAGGTATTTTTGCCCAAGAAAAGGCAAAGTCCCTGGTTGTCTATTTTTCTCACACAGGCGAGCAGTATTCCGTGGGAAACATTACGGAAGGCAATACCGCTATTCTTGCTAAGATGATTCAGAAAAAGACTGGCTCGGATATATTTGAGATTGTACCAGAGAATGACTACCCAAAAGTCTACAAGACCTGCACGGAGGTTGCCAAGGCTGAACAGAAAAAGAATGCCCGCCCTGCCTACAAGGGGAACATAGATACCAGTGGCTACGATACAATTTATCTTGGCCATCCGATTTGGTGGAGTGACTTTCCCATGGTAGTTTACACTTTTTTAGAGAAGCATAACCTTGACGGAAAGACGATAGTCCCCTTTTGCACACATGAAGGTAGCGGTGTGAGCGGAACTGACGGCAAACTCAAGCGGTTGTTTAAAAACGCCAAGGTAAAAACAGCCCTTGCAGTTCGCGGAGCAACCGCCCAAAACAAGAGGGCTGAGGCTGAGAAAAGCGTGGATGCTTGGCTTGCTAAGGTTGGGGATTAGTAAGCTATAGCTCCCAGCCCTATTCCTGCCCCTACAGAAAATCCTGTGACGTTGTTGTAGGAAACATCAATCTTTGTAAAAAGATGCGAAAGGTTGATGATGAATCCTGTATTGGCTTTTAGTGCAAGATAACCTGTTGACCAATCTTCCTGTGCCCAATAGTTCGAAGATTGGTCAAAATCGAGCCTGAGTCCAAATCCACCGCCAAGAAACCATGCAAGGTTGTTGTATAACCTTCTGACAAAAGCAAAGTCAAGAAGAAGTGCATGTATGTTGTTTTCTTCTTCTAGATTTTGAAGGTATTCAAGACCGATCATTGCAGCTGTAACATCCCACAACAATGGAACTTCAAGGGCAAATCCAATTTTATCAAAATCGATTTCTTTATTTTTTATAACAGAAAACGGTAAGTCTGCAGAAATAAGCAGGGCTGCGTATGTGTCCATTTCTTTGTAATCAACGTCTTCAAAAATTTTTTTGAAAAGTTCTCCAATAAAGTCTGGGGCAGCATCTTTAATTGTTTCTTCACGGTTGGTTGAGTTTGCAGATTTACTAGGAGCCTGTCTTGGTCCCATTGCAGGTGGTAGGGGAAGGTTGTTTAGTGAAGCGGGGTATGTTACACAATAATCTTTGTTTGGTTTGCATTGAATTTCTTGACCATTATTATTTACATAACCATATACGACATATCCTAAATTGTCAGTCCAGGTGGGGTCTACCCAAAACCAGATGCCATCTGCCCTTAGAATCCAAATCCAAGCGTGATATGTAGCATTCCCATGTGCTTTGGCATTACGAAGACTTGTAGAATATGTTTTTATAGGAACCCCGTTTTGCATTCTTGTATAGTCAGTTTTTGTTCCTATGCTCATCAGTTCAATTTGTCTTGGATTATCGAGGACCCCTGCAACCCAAAACTGCCGTTCTTTCATACCTACGGAATTGTAGTAAGAAGTATATTGCTTAATATATTCGAATGCAAACTGTGCATAGTCGAAACATATTCCATAAAAAGTTGAGGTTCTGGTCATATTTCCAGATTCTTTAGATAAGCGGTATGCCATCATTTGTGGTGTATAGTAATCGTGAGGGTCTTCATACCAACCACCTCCCGCTTCTGTCATGGAATACTGCCCGATGCATGCAGTTCTTACTGCAAGGTCTTGTAATGCATCGGTGAAGGTGTCTGCAAAAAGCGACATACAACTCCGTGCTAATAAGCCCATGAGAAATATAGTGCACAATTTTTTTTTGTTCATCTTCGCTCTCCAATCTTTTCAATTTTATATCCAAGTTGTATTGCTCTTTTTATGAAAGGAACAATATTATCTACATCCCAGCCACCGTAAATCTGTATTTTAGTGTTGTCGGAAAGTGTTATTTCTTCATCAAAAAACTTTTTTGAAAGCCATTGGGGAATATTTTCAACTTTTTCTATAACTGCAATGGAAGAAATGCCGATTTTTGTTTGCTGCTGAATTTCTGCAGGAAATACTTTTTGCAGCTCAGAAAAAGTGATAGTTTTATGGGAATTCAAATAGTCTTTTACTACAGCTTCAACAAGCCTTCTTTTGTTATAAGTGTGATCCTTGAATCTGTATTTTGAAAAATCTTTTGACATCTTTTATTTTTCCCATTCTTTTTTTAGCAAGGGGTATACTGTCTCAAATT
>CAJOQA010000047.1 GCA_905236465.1 uncultured Treponema sp. | reverse complement strand
CCCTATATTTATATAGACTCCAAAAATGAGATTTCCTTTAAAAATAACACTAGAATTTACCTTAGACTACGTTCAGGAACCAGCTTTTTTAATATATGTATGTAAGCTCTAATTGGTAAGTGCCGAGCGCAAGCGGCACGTTACACACTTAGCACCATCAATACTACTAATCATCGTAGCAAAAAAAGATAAAACTTCCTTGCAAGCGTAAAAGCGCCAAGGATGACGCGTATTAGGGCCTGCAGAATTATAACAGATAATTCTGCAATCCGAGTAAAAATCCATGGATGGAGTTTTAATGGGCCGAGATCCTATTCAGGGTAAAGTCGTCGAAAGTTCCCCAGGATTTTTCATTCACCTTTGCGCGGATTCCAAAGGTCAGCTTGCCATCCGTTATTTTTATTGTAGGAATCATTGGCTTTTTCCAATCAGTCCAAGTTGTCACCATAAAAGATGCTGTCTGTTCATTGCCAGCTCCGGTCTTTGCAAAAAGTTCCATGTAGGCGCCTTTTTTCATATCACCGCCCTGGGCAAAGGCATAGAGCTGGTAGATCCCATTTTCAAGACCGGTAAGTTCCTGTTCTATTGTAAAGTCCATTTCCTTTTCTGACCAAAAGTGTAGGGCTGTGTTTCCTGAATGGGCATCGTCAGCTTTCTTTTGAAAATCAGTGGGGTTTTTATCACCTTTAAATGTAATTTTCCATACAGAAGTATCTTCGTCTTCAAAACTTGGGTTTAGGACATGGTTCAAGAGCACCACTTCTACATGGGCCTTTACGTTTGCTCCCCCTTCAACGGTCCCATTTATTTCATAGTCTCCGCCCTTTGAAGTATCAATTGCTACTACTTCTTCTTTGTTCCAAACAACAGGAACTTGCCTATTTTTAGATCTGTCGTTATAAAGGACTAAAGTTGTTTCCGGCAGTTTTAGCGGGGTTCCCACATCACATTTAAGTGAAATATCGGGGACATCGTCTACAGCAAGGGGGGCGGTTGAACCGTGTTTTAAATACTTGAACACATTGATTGAAGCAAGGGGGTACCCTTCAAAGTCAAAGAAGGCCTGGTTGTCCCAAGAAGAACCACCGTAGTAAAGTCCCGCATCGTCAGGGTCATAGTCTGCGGCATAGCTTGAAGCCCAACCGCTTCCGTATTTTTCCCAAAGTGGCTTGTTCTCTTCCTTGTTTTTGCCGACTGGAATCCAGGAGCCTTCCCAATAGAATACACCTTCTGCCCCTGCTTCATTTGCGTATGCAAAAACATCTCGTATCAGTGAAGTCTGCCCCTGAATTGTTGCAGGGTATCCTTCTAGGATGTCTCCCTTGCCTGAAACACTGTTGCTAAATCCGTCTCCATCTTCTGCAGTATAGCAGTAAGAGGTTTCAACTAGCATAACCCTTTTTCCGTAATCTTCTTTTAAATGCCTTACAACATTCTGCATATTGGCAAAGTTACCGTCCCAGAAGGGGTAGAATGAAAGACCGAAAATGTCATAGTCAACCTCAAGGTTTTCAAGCGATGCCGCAGCCCTGTCTATCATTCCCTCATCGCTTATCTGAGTGTAGTGGACTGCAATCTGTATGTCCTTTTTCTTTTCTTTTGCTATTTTCCGGACCGCAGAGCTTCCTGCCCTTAACAGCTGCATGACGTTTATGACTTTTGTTTCCCCAGCCATGCCGTAGTTTATTTCGTTTCCAATTTGTACCATGGAAACATCTACCCCTGCCTTTAAGAGCTCAGTCAGACTTTTTTCTGTAAAATCCGCAAGGGCCTGTGCTTTTGTGTCTATGTCCATTCCGCTCCAAGCCTTGGGTGCATGCTGCCTCTTTGGGTCAGCCCAAAAGTCAGAGTAGTGAAAGTCAATACAGACCTTCATTCCGTAAGCTGTGGCCCTTTTCCCCAGTTCTATAGCGGTGGCAAGGTCGTTGTTGCCCCCTCCGTACCCGTTCCCGTCTTTGTCAAAGGGATCGTTCCATACGCGAAGCCGTATGCAGTTGATTCCGGCTTCTGCAAATGTTTTTAGGACATCCTGTTCCTGCCCTGCAAAGTTGTAGAATTTTACCCCGCTTTTCTCTTCTGAAAGTACTGATGAGGCATCCATTCCGCGGATAAAACTGTCTTGAATGCCCTGAACAGGCTCAACGACTATGCTGTCTTGGACAGAAGCGTTTGGCATTGTAAAAAGTCTTGTCTTTTTTTGTGAGCATCCTGAACTGGCTACTAGCGCAAGGCAGGAAAATACAAAGGCTATAGCCCTGCTTGTTTTTTTCATTAGAATCCCCTTATTGAAAATGTGTTATCAACACGTGTCACTTATATAAAGTGTAACCCCTCTTTTCTTGCTTGTCAAATACTTTTTGAGTCAACTTACCGGCAACTTTAAAAGCTATCGTGCCTTTTCGGGATGCTGCCGGTAGAATTCCTTTTTATCCTCGTACATGGCTTCGTCAGCCTTGTGCATACATTCACGAAGTTTTTCGCTCCTGTCGCTCCAAAAAGAACCCACTGCAAAACTTACCGTATTTCCATAGGAGCTTTCTTTTTTTAGTGCCTGGACTCTTTTCTCAAAATCTTCTTTAGTACAGCCGGAAACTATAACTACGAATTCATCTCCGCCAGACCTGTATATCTCATCATTGGCAAAATGCTTTTTTAGAAGGGCCGCTGCATTTACAAGAAGCCTGTCACCCTCTTCGTGGCCCCCCTTGTCATTGCATAGCTTAAGCCCATTCAAGTCTGCAAAGATGATTCCGAACGGGGCTTTTACCAACTGCTCCTGCCTTACGTGGTAGTCAACCCTTGCGTTCATGGAATTCCTTTATCTCAACAATCCGGTCTCCGTTGAAATTCGTTATGAAAAGAACCCCGAACATCCTTTTGCCCTGCGAAAGGGGGACGAGGATTACGTTGTGGACTTCTGCTCCCTTAAGGCTCTTTGCCCAAATAGGAGACTTCTTCTCTAGTTCCTGCATGTCTTGTTCATCTTGAACAATCAGGTAGTCACAAAACTTAAGGAGGTCTTCCCAGGAAAAAACTACTTCCGGAGTCAGGTAGGGCATGAAGTCCTCTATTTTAGCGCTATCGTTGTCGAATTTTGAGCAAAGCGGGGCGTACTTTCCTTTTTTTCTGTCTATCATGATTATGCAGCTGCAAAAGGATTCAGTCTTTTTCTGTATGTCTGAGATGACGGTGTTCATTGAGTCCAAGAAATTCTCTGACCCCCTCAGGTTTATGCAGGTCTTGATTACAAAGGGGGCAGTTTCAAGGGAGACATTAGAAAGTCTTTCTGAATCAGGAGCCTTTGTGAATTCAAAGTAGAAGAGAAAGTAGCAAATCTTGTCCGTGTCAAATTCAGCAGAAATTGGGATGTATGTACTGTCTGTCCAAACACCCATGGACTTTGTATCGACATAGGCATGCAAGTGTTGCTTCAGAACTGCACACCTGTAGCAGAAGTCTTCAAATTTTCGTTCTTTTGGAATTAAGTCTGAATAAAGCATGTCGTCATGGTAGGTGGGGCCCATTGTTTTTTTATAGATGCTATTTGCCCTGACAATCCTAATGTTCCCGTAATGGTTGCCTTCTTTTTTTTCCACTGATAGTACGGCCGCAGCCATTCCCAAGGAGTCTACAAGATTCTGAAAATCCATGAATCTATTTTAAATCTAAGTATATATTTTTTCAAGGTCTTGCAGTGGATTTTATCGGCGCAATATGATAGAAATCCTTCTTGATTTTTTATTAGGGAGAAATGTATGAAAATTAAAAAAAATGCCCTGCTTCTTGCAGTATCTGCTATCTTTTTTGTCAGCCTGATTCTTTCTTGCTCAAAAAAAAACTGATTCTGTATCAGGGGAAGATTTAGTTCCTGCAGAAGAAGAAAAATTTTCTCTTGTTGTAGCCAAAGAGAAAAAGACCTTGCGTTCTTTAGCCCTTTACAGGGACAAGGAAGGTAATGGCGCGCCTTTATATGTAGAAAACAAATATGGAATAATGGTCTATGCTGATTCTGCAATATGAGGGGATTACATAGATGTATACCTGGATGATTTTTCTAGCCATGAGACAATAAAAGCTGTCCGCCTTCTTTCAAAAGGAAAAGATGAGAAGAGGGATTTTGTTCACGTAAGGTATTACGAGGATGACTTTTGGACTCTGCCGGCTTTTATCTCTGCTCATGGAAACGCTGACAAGGCTGCCGTTATTAGCGAAGACACATTTATATATTCTAGCCGTGACCTTGTGAATGCTAAGACTACAAAAATTGAAGCCTCTTATTTTGTTTCTGTAGTTGATACAACAAATATAGACAACATAAAATTTGCCCATGTTTACTACTATGATTGGAACACTTTATTTGGAAAAGAAGGGTTTGTAAAATATTCCGCCCTTTCTACAGCAGAAAGCGATGTTGCATCAGCTCAGGTGGGACTTGCTTTGAACCGGACAAAAGACCTTAAGCCTTATGTGGAAAGCGAAGTTAAGCATGCCCTTGAAATTCTGAATGCAGAAAGATAGTAAAAATAGTAAGGAGAAGAAAATGAAAAGATTTATTGCATATATGACCCTAGCCCTTGTGACCCTTGTAGCCCTTTATGCTGAAGACAGTATTCTTGTGCTTAGGACAGCAGCCTCCCTTTACAAGGAAAAAGATGCAGATAATGTTACTTGGGCTTCAGAGATAACTGGCGGGACTGTTTTGAAAAAAGCTTCTGATGACGTTGTAAACAAAAACATAGTTACTAAGGAAAAGACTTGGAAGGACATTCCTTTCTATGCCGTGAGCTATGAGGGAAATAATTACTTTATTCAGACAAGAGATAGCGTTAGCATTGAGAATAAGAAGGAGGCAGCTGTAGTTGTTCATGATGCAGTTCTTTTTACAAAGCCTCATCCTGCTTCTTTTAGGAATGCCTGGGTGGAAGCCGGCACTGTGACCGCTGCCTCTTACGATAATGGAAGAAAAATAGTAAAAGTGACCTTCTTTGATTCTGCTTCAGGAATCCGTCGTACCCGCTATGTGATGGCAGAAAATATTTCTTGGGAAGAGAAAGATATAAGGGCTGTTCAGCTTTTAGCAAAGGCTTCTTCTATTAAAGAGACTGATTTGCAGAAGGAATTTCTTGATAACGCTGTGGAGGCCGCAGATTCAGAAGAATTGGAAAGCTATATTTTAAAAAGACGCAACAAGATTTTGGGTATAAGTTCATTTGGTGAAGATGAAATTGAGGACATAGATTTATTTTATGCAAACATCTATACAGACGATGACTCTAAGGTAAACTTGCGCTTTTCCCCTGGTACTGCTGGTGAAAAAGCCTGCCTGATTGAAAGCGGAATACCAGTCAGCTGTGTGCGGGCCACTACAAGCCAAGATACAATAGATGGTGTCAGCGCAAAGTGGTACTATGTTACCGCCTACAAACACGGTGATTTTGAAGGCTGGATTTTTGGTGGCTTCCTTACATTGGATGGGGCTGGTCCTGAAGAACTTGAAGCTTTGGATTCAGAGAGGGGACTTTAGCGGGGCAAAAAATATCCTATTTTAGAAAAGTTCGGAATTCATTCCGAAAAATCTAAAATAGGACTATGTTCGAAAGTATTATACGAACATAGCGACGTATTGATTCCTGTCTTCACCCTGTATGTTTAAGGCATCCATTGCTTGATTAAGGGTTAGATTTAAATTTCCCATAAGGTTTTTTATACTTTCTTTTAGACCTTCTTTTTTACCTTTTTCTATTCCCTTTTCTATACCTTTTTCTATACCTTTTTCTATACCTTTTTCTATACCTTTTTCTATTCCTTTTTCTATACCAAACTCCATTCCCTCTGTCCAACTTTCTTCTCTTTGGGCTGCTAAGTCGTCTGCGTAATTGTATTCTCCAAATAACATATTCATTACCTCCGATGCTTTTCTTTCTAGGTATTCGGGCAGTATCTTTTGCTCTATAGCTTGTTTTACTGCCCAATCTAAGGGTGCAACTTTATTTTCGGCCTTTGCATATCTCACTATGTCTATAAACTTTGAATATTCTTTTAAAATACTGCACTTGTTTAATAGCTCTGAGTTTTCATTTATATTAATGTTGAAAACCTTTACTTTTAGCTCTAATGGCAAGTCTTTTGGTGGAGTTCCCTTATAGTCAAAGGCATCAGAAAGTTTTAGTTCACTTTCTTTTGGGAACTTTTCTTTTCCGTTGTATAGCACATAAAACTCTGGAGCAGGTATCTTCATAATTTTTCTTTTAAACTTTGCTTTACTAGGAATCATCTTGTCATACAAATGTGTTACGTAGCCCAACATTCTTAGTGGCATGTTTTCGTTTATTGTTGATTGATGCTCCATCAAAACTATTAATTGTCCGTTTACAAGCATAGAAACATCGTTGCTATATGCCATGTAGATTACATTGTCAAGCCTCTCTACTTCTAGAGTTGTATTTTCTAGCGTCAGAGATGTGCCATGTATTGCATTATATAATGACAAAAAATTCTCCTTTGCATTTTTATCCTTGCCAAACAAATCTACAAATACGGAGTCCTTTATCTTTCTGTTAGGAATGTTTTCATCTTCCATTACTTTGATTATAATACAAGACCTTTATGTAGGCAAGGGGAATGTTTGGGGTAGAGCGGTGGATGCTAACCTAGTTTTTTTCAAAGACTACATCGGTTAGGTTTAGGCATGCACTGTTGAAGACTAGTTCACCGGAATTTAAGGCTGTT
>CAJOQA010000046.1 GCA_905236465.1 uncultured Treponema sp. | reverse complement strand
TTATATTTTCTTTCCCTCATGTTACCACCTGAATTCATTATAACATGATTCTGTGTTTTTTTGTGTTTTAAATTCGTTTACTATATTTAATAGTAAGTCATCGGTAATTGTTTATCAAAAGATAATAGATGATTTTGAAAAACTGTATAATAAAAATACTGATTGGCAGGATTTGATATTTGATGTTCAAGCATTTCATTGGTTGCGTTTCTCTCAAGGTGGTAGTACCTGTAAAGAAGAATTATCTTTTAAGTGTGGCTTCTCCGTTTATTTCTAGAATAGATAAAGATCTTGAAAAGCTACAAGAGATAAAAACAGATATACCTTATATGATTTCTGTAGAAGAAGATAATTGAAAATTTTGAGACGTAAATTTTATAATATCATTAGCAATAATTGTCTAAAAATGGTATTTGGAATCTGCGTACTTTACAAAGCAATTTAAATTCTTCGTCTCCTTACGGAGTGCTGGTTTTACTTACATTGCAAGGCAGGTGAAACTGATGTTTCGCCTGCAAAGGCAGGTTCAAAATGACTTTTGAAACTTGTCTTTTACTCCTCCCCTAACACCACTAAATCCCAGTCAGCAATCTCAACTTCATCACCCTTGCAGTATTCTTTCTGTGTGATTAAGTCTTTGCACTTGCTGAAAGGATTTTTGAAAAGTGAGTTTTCGCTTGAATAGTTAAAGACAAAATGTATTCTCTTTCCTTTCTGATTTTCTGCATTTCTTATGATTAGTGGAAAATGAATTTTGGGTACATCAATTTCTGCCTGCAAAAGGGCATCTTTTAAAAAGTGCTCCAGAACTGATTTTTTTGTTTTTGCTGCAAAGTAGTAGGCATATCCATTTTGAAATTTATTTTTTGTGACCGCAGAGTATTGCTTCCAGTACTTGTGCTCAAAGTTCGCAAGGCTTTGAGCAGATTTTGTTTCCAAAAGCTCAGCGTAAACTTCTATATCTTCTCCTAAAAGCTGTGCCTTGCCTGCTTGGGTAATCATAGAATATTCCATGCCGAAAACTTCTGTAAGTTTATATGGATGCGGGGCAGCATAGACGGAGCCTTTTTCGTCAGCATAAAAAGACCTGAACGAAGAAAATAAAACTCCCCCAGCTGCAACAAAGTCGGCAAGTTGCTTTACCTTATTTTCACTAATGCAGTAAAGGGCAGGGGTAACAATCATTTTGTAGTCGTTAGGTGTCAGCGCGTTTATGTTCACCACGTCACATTCAATATTCATCTCGTAAAGTGTATCGTACATCCAGCGCACAACATCATTGTAGGTTAAGGTTCCGGTACCGTTGTCCATGGGAAAGAATTTTAAGGCGGTAAGGCTTTCGTTGTCAGTTACAAGAGCAACAGGATTTTTCTTTTTAAGGCCAACAAGACCTTTTCCAAATTTTTTATATTCACTTCCAATCTGCTTTGCGTATTTGTAAATTACGCCAGCTTGCAAATCGTGACCCAAAACTCCTTTCCAGTAGGTTTCCATGCTGTTGTGAATTGAATGCCAGTTCCAATACATGTTCCCCAAGGCCCCGCTTGCTATATGGCTGAATGCCTGAAGCCGCAGTTGCTTTGGATAAGGAGTCCATTCTTTAAATCCTTGTGCCTGAGTTTCCAAAACCAAATAGTTTGAATTTTTTAGCGGCCGCATCTTATCGCCGCCAAATGCAATTTCTGCCCCTGTCAGTTCTTCTTGGCTTGGGTGATAGATGTCGCAACCTGCAAGGCTTACAGCGGGGCTTGCTTCATAGTGGTTGATTCCTGGCTGCTCCCCAAATGAATATCCCTTCCAGCCAAAATCAAAGTTATGTGTTATAAATTGATCAGGCCTCTTGTATTCCTCTATAATTTTACCCTGCCATTTAAGATAGTCAGCTGTGCAGGTGCGTAAAAATTTTTCGTACTCACAGTGCAAGTTCCAGTTTATGCTGTTAGAAATATCCGGCAGATCTTCCCACTTGTTTATAGAGTTACTCCAGTAGGCTAGGGTAAAAGCGCGGTTAAAGTCATCTACCGTCTTGTATTTTTCCTTTAGGAATTTCAGAAATTTTTTCTGAGCGAATTTTCCGTAATTGTCATAGTGCTTGGTTTCATTGTCAAGCTGAAAGCCTACTACACATTTGTAGGGTTGAACTGCTTGTGCAAGTTTTCTTATAATCCGCTCAGCATAGCGCAAAAAGTCAGGGTTAAGGATATCCATGCTCTGCCTGGGGCCGTATTTTACTTGACCAAAGCGGTTTGTTACCATAATATCCGGAAACTTTTTTACCAGCCAGGATGGAACTGCGTAAGTTGGTGTTCCTACAATTACATTTATTCCGATTTTTTCTGCAACATCCAAAACATCTGTTACGCTCTTAAAATTAAAAATACCATCTTCTACTTCTTCCGTACTCCAAGTGGATTCTGCAATGCGAATGGTATTCATTCCGGCTTCCTTCATCAAAGTCAAATCTGTTTCAATCCGCTCGTAGGGCATATATTCATTGTAATATGCCGCACCAAAAATCAGTTCATTCATTTTATCTGCCACTCCTCTTTTTATAGTTCGTCAACCTGTATCAGTTACTTGTGTTAGAAATTCTATCATAAAAAAATTTTTTTGAAAAGGTCAAAATTATGTTTCCACTTGATGCAAGGCTGACGCAAAAAAAATCAGCTATCAAGCGAATTGCCATGAAGATTGTTCAAGTTGAAAAGGCTCTGGAAAAGTGTTATAATCTTTACATGAACTACGAGCAAATCTTCAAAAATATAGATGACATCCTTTGGAAAGAAAGCGGCTGTTCAAATGAGCTCGATTATGTAGAGCAGACAAGCTGGATTCTTTTCTTGAAATATCTTGATGACCTTGAAAGCGAACGCAGCGACGAATATGAACTTCAAGGAAAAGAATACAAGCGAATCATAAAAGAAGAATTCCGCTGGAACAACTGGGCTTGCCCAAAAAACGCAAAAGGCGAAATAGACCACAAGAATGCCATGACTGGCGATGACCTTACGAACTTCGTAAACTTAAAATTATTCCCCTATCTTAAGAATTTTAAAACGACTGCCGCAACTCCCGACACGCTCGAATACAAAATCGGTGAAATCTTTTTCGAACTCAAAAACAAAATTGTTTCCGGCTACAACATGAGGGAAATCCTCAATTACGCAGATGACCTTCATTTCCAGACCACAACCGACAAGCACGAAATGAGCCACCTGTACGAAAGCAAGATTCACAAGATGGGAAACGCAGGACGAAACGGCGGCGAATACTACACACCGCGTCCGCTTATCCGCACAATCGTAAAAGTCGTAAACCCAAAAATCGGGAACACAATTTACGACGGAGCCTGTGGAAGCGCGGGCTTCCTTTGCGAAGCATTCAACTACTTAAACGAAAAAGCAAACACCGTTGAGCAGAAGCAGACGCTCCAAAAATCAACCTTCTACGGAAAAGAGAAAAAGGGGCTGGCTTACATCATCGGAATTATGAACATGATATTCCACGGAGTTGAAGCGCCGAATATTCAGCACACAAACACGCTTGCAGAAGATTTGGCTCAGATTCAGCAGCG
>CAJOQA010000045.1 GCA_905236465.1 uncultured Treponema sp. | reverse complement strand
CCCTTCTATATTATGAGAAAGACTGGTATGTCAGCAGATGAAATGGACAAGGCTTTGAATAAGAAGTCTGGTTGTCTTGGTATTACTGAAAAATATTCTGACCGTCGCGATATTGAAATTGATGCTGCAAAGGGAGACAAGCTCTGTCAGCTTTCTATAGAGATGGAAGCTTTGCGCATTAAAAAATACATTGGTGCCTTTGCTGCAGAACTTGGTCATGTTGATGCAATTGTTTGGACAGCAGGGGTAGGAGAACGCGGACCGATTACTCGCTTTAAGGCATGTTCTGGTCTTGAAAACTATGGAATTAAAATTGATGCTCAGAAGAATGAATGGAGCTTTACCGGTAACGCAGAAACATGTATCTCTGCTGATGACAGTGCAACAAAGATTTTTGTTATTCCAACAGACGAAGAACTTGTTATGACTGAAGATGCTTATGCACTGATGAAGGGAACTTATGATGTTCACACTAACTTTACATATTCATTTCAGTCTCCAGACTATGTAAATAAGGCTCGCGAAGAGGGTCTTAAGCAGGATCTTGTAAAGAGACCTCACATAGCTGATGTTTTGGTTCGCCCATAAATTACAGACACTTTAAGGAGCTTTCTATGACTGAGTTGTCATTAAAATACGGCTGTAACCCTAACCAAAAACCTGCAAGAGTTTTTATGGAAGAAGGGGATTTGCCCTTAACTGTTGTAAACGGTAAGCCTGGCTATATAAACTTATTGGATGCTTTAAATGGTTGGCAGTTAGTAAAGGAATTAAAAGAAGCTACGGGGCTTCCTGCTGCGACTTCTTTTAAGCATGTTTCTCCTGCAGGGGCTGCGGTAGGGCGTCCCTTATCAGAAACATTAAAGAATATTTACTTTATTGACGGTGATATAGAGCTTTCTCCTTTGGCTTGTGCATACGCAAGAGCTAGGGGGGCTGATAGAATGTCTTCTTTTGGTGACTTTATAGCTTTAAGCGATACTTGCGATAAGGCAACTGCCCTTCTCATAAAAAAAGAAGTTAGCGATGGCATTATTGCACCAGGTTATAGCGATGAAGCTTTGGAAATTCTTAAGGCTAAGAAAAAGGGTGGTTACTGTATTCTTCAAATTGATTCTTCTTTTGTTCCTGCAGAAACAGAAAAGAAGCAAGTCTTTGGAGTGACCTTTGAGCAAGGGCATAACTTTATTCAGTTAAATGATGAATGTCTTAAAAACTTTGTAACAAAGAATAAGAGTATATCTAAGGAAGAAAGGGATAACCTTTTGATTTCTTTGATTATTCTTAAATATACTCAGTCAAATTCTGTTTGTTATGTAAAAGATGGTCAGGCTATTGGTATTGGTGCTGGTCAGCAAAGCCGCATACACTGCACAAGACTTGCTGGCGATAAAGCAGACAAGTGGTGGCTTAGACAGAGTCCTCAAGTTTTAGGTCTTAAGTTTGTAGAAGGCATAAAAAGGGCTGACAGGGACAATACAATTGATGTTTATATAAGTGATGATTACGAAGATGTTCTTGCTGAAGGAGAATGGCAGAAATTCTTTGCAGAAAAGCCAGCTGTCTTTACAAAAGAAGAACGCAAGGCTTGGATAGCAAAGAACACAGATGTTGCTGTTGGTAGCGATGCTTTCTTCCCCTTTGGGGACAATATTGAACGTGCCCATAGATCTGGAGCAAAAGTTATTGCCCAGCCAGGTGGTTCAATTAGAGATGACAATGTAATAGAAGTCTGTGATAAATACGGAATTGCCATGTGCTTTACAGGCGTAAGGCTTTTCCACCACTAAAAATGATAAGGGGCATTTTGCCCCTTGTTTTTTTGTTTTCCTGTAATATAATAATATTAATAAGGTCATGGAAAATAAACAGTTACGGCTTGGATTACAAATAAATTCTCTAGATAGTGGATATAAAACAGATGTTTATGAAGCAATAGAAAAGGAATGTATTAAAAAAAATGCAGACCTTTTGCTTTTTCTAGGAAATTCTGATTTTGTTTATAGTCAGATTACTGAAAAAAATATAGACAGTCTTATTACTCTATCACACAATTACCTTGACTATTCAAAAAAACAGATTGAACATAAAATTCCAACGCTTACTATTCAGAAGGAAGAAAAAGATACTCCTTTTATTTCTGTAAATTTTAATAATAAATACAGAAAACTTATTGACCATGTAATTGAAAGACACGGTTGTAAAACATTCAATATAATAATCAGTGATAAAGAGAGTCAGGAATGTCGCGATATGCTTGCAGTTTGTATTGCAAGTTTGGCTGACCACAATATTCAAATAGCCCAAAATCGAGTGTACAAGGGAAATTCCTTAGAAATTTCAGGCTATAGAGCTATGGCTTATTTTGAACAAAAAGAATTGCTTCCAGTTGATTGTATTATCTGCTTAAACGATGATATGGCTATTGGAGTTACAAATTTTGCAAAAAGCAGAAAACTTAATATTCCAAGAGATTTTAAGCTGATTGCTTTTGATGATATTCTTGAGTCTCGCTATAATGATATTTCAATAACAACAATAAATCGTGATATAGAACATTTGAGTAAAACTGCCGTAGACTTAGCTTTAGATGCTGCAAAGGGATTAGCTTTACCTTTAGCAACTACAATAGACTGTAAGATAAAATACAGAAAGTCCTGTGGTTGCATCGCGTGTGATGATTATGAAACTGACTTTATAGATGAAGATGGAAATAAAGTTCCTTTTAGTAATTATGAAGTTCATAAACTAGACACTGAATTTTTTTCTTTAGAGCATGATTTTCTTTTAATGAGAAGTTTTTTCTACAACGTAAACAATACGCTTACATTAAAAAGTGCACTTTTAAACCTTAGTAATGCCTTTAATCTTTTGAAAGTAAAGTATTGTGCAATAGTGCTTTTTGAACGCAAGATTTATATTCAAGAAGAGGAAAAATTTGAAATGCCTTCTAGAGCTAAGCTGATGCTAAACTATGCAGAGGAAATTCCTCGTGGAGATCAGTTGACTTCTGTTCTTTTTGATCCTAGGATAGGTCTTTTGCCAGAAGGATTTCTTAACAATGAAAGGCATACACTTATTTTTAATCCCTTGGTGCACAATGACTGTATTCTAGGTTATATGGTTTATGAGCCAGGTCAACTGCACAAGGTTATGTATGACTCTGCATTTTCAATGGTTGCAGCAATTTTAAATGCTGCTATTTTCTTTACAGAAAGACTTGCAACTGAACAGCATCAGAGTTTGATGTTACAAAAACTTGAACATTCAAATTCAAAGCTGAACATGGAAGCCCTTACTGATGAGCTTACTAAATTGTATAATCGCAGAGGCTTTATAAACTTTGGTCAGCAGACTATAGAATTGGCTCTAGAAATGGAACAGTATGGACTAGTTTTTTATGCAGACATGGACGGACTAAAGGGAATAAATGATACTTATGGGCATGAAGCTGGCGATATTGCAATAAAAGGTATGGCATCAATCCTTAAGCAAACTTTCCGCAATCAGGATATAGTTGGCAGAATGGGGGGTGACGAGTTTGCAATAGTTACTGTTGGAATAAATAAAGACTTTCTTCCTAAAATTAGGGAGCGCATAACTATTGCAGAAGAAAAATGGTTTGCAAAAGCAAATCAGCCATTTCATCTTGGCATAAGTGTTGGTGCAGTTGAGTTTTCTCCTGAAAATCAAGAATCTGATATGGAAAAGTTATTATCAGCAGCAGACGAGTTGCTTTACCAGGAAAAAGTAAAGAAACATTCTAGGTCTGCTACAAAAGAAAAGCCCATGGAGCAACGGTAATTATTTTTTTCCAAGTTCTACTGATTTATTAAAGGCTGCGGTGGCAGCTTCTATAACAGCGTTGCGAAATCCGTTCTTCTCTAGTGCTATAACACCTTCTATAGTTGTACCTGCAGGAGAACATACGGCATCTTTTAGCTGACTTATAGACCGCCCATCCTCAAGAAAGAGTGAGGCAGCTCCTTTCAAAGTTTGTGCTGAATATGTATAAGCTTGAGATCTTGGCATACCAAATCGAACTGCAGCATCTGCTAAAGCTTCAATAAAGAGGAAAGCATAAGCAGGTCCAGAGCCACTTACGGCAGTAACAGCATCCATTAACTTTTCAGGCACAATTTCAACTTTGCCAGCAAGAGAAAGAAGGTCCTTAACAAGCAGACAACTTTCATCACTTGTTTTCTCTACACATTCACTACCAGCAAAGGGAGAAAGTGCTATCATCGCTTCCCCAACAGTTGCAGGAAGATTGGGCATAATTCTCACTAGCTGAGGTGCATTACCGTCTTTTTCAAAAACGCCACTTATTCTTTGCAGGCTAACCCCTGCAGCCATGGAAACAAGAAGTTTTTCTTTTCCTAGTATGGCAGTCTCTATTTCTTTAAGAACCCCGTCTATGTAGGCAGGCTTTACGGCTATAAAAACAAGGTCGCAACTTTTTGCCACTTCTGCATTTGAAGCAAGTGCAGTTCCGCCTATCTTTTCAGCAAAGGCCGTAGCTTTTTTTAAATCCACATCAGAAACATACACTTTGTTTCCGCCTATTTTCTTTGCGACAGCCTGCATAAGGGCACCGCCCATCATGCCGCTTCCAATACAGCCGATTTTCAGTTCGTTCAAGTTTTTCATATTGAATTCAGCATAACAAGACCAGTCCGGCTTGTCAAGAAGCTAAAAACAGGGTTCCCTTTTCGCTGCCGTCATAAAGTGAGTAGAGGGGGGATTCGTGGCGGCTGTTGGCAAGAATCATGGGGATTCCTTGTGCTGTGGCCTTTTGCGCTGCCTGAATTTTTGTTTTTATTCCGCCGGTACCAAAGGAATTGGTCTCCCCCATTTTTATCTGATTCAACAAGTCTGCTATACTTTTTACTGTTTCCACAAGCCTTGCATTTGGATTTGTCTTTGGGTTGTCGGTATACACCCCGTCTATATCGCTAAAAAGAACAAGCAAATCTGCGCTCCAAAGGTTTGCAGTTAAGGCGCTCAGGTTGTCATTATCTCCTATAGAGTTTTCCTCAAATGAAACAGAATCGTTCTCATTGATTATGGGGACAACCCCTTCATCTACCAAAGTAAAAAGGGTGTTACGCATATTCAATGTATGGTGGTAGTCCTCAAAATCTTCCTTTACAAAAAGCAACTGGGCCACATGCAGGGAATGATTTTTAAAAGCCTCCCGCCACTTGTCCATAAGTTCAACCTGACCAATGGCACAAAGGGCCTGCCGGTAGTGTTGATCTTTTTTGTGAACCCAACCGCTTATAGCAGAAAGCCCCGCAACTTGGGCACCAGAAGAAACTATAATTATCTGCTTGCCTGCCTGAATAAGGCGAGAGCAGTCAGTGGCTACAGTTTCCAAAAAATCAATGTTTATAGTTCCATCTTCTTTTGCAAGGGAATTGCTACCAAATTTTATAACAATCTTTTTTGCTTCAAGCATTGCCTGCTGAATTGCATTTTCTTCACTCATCTGATTTGTCCATCCCCATCTATAAGGAATTTTGTAGTTGTCAATGCCGTAATTCCCATCGGTCCGCGGGCATGGAGCTTTTGTGTGCTGATTCCAAGCTCTGCTCCAAAACCAAATTCACCACCGTCTGTAAAGCGGGTCGAGGCATTTACATACACACAGGCAGCATCAACTTTGCTTTGGAAAAGTCTTGCATGACTACGGTCATTTGTAACAATTGCCTCACTGTGCTTGGTGTTATGCGTATTCACAAAATCAATGGCTTCCTCAACTGAATCTACAGTTTTTACCGCAACAATCATGTCTAAAAATTCAAAAGCAAAATCATCTTCACTTGCCTTTACAAGGCAGTCCTTTGCAAAGGGGCTGTCTTTAGCACAAGCAAAGGCTCTTTCATCTGCGCGGACTTGAACTTTACCCGCAAACTTTTGCATAAGAAGGGGCATAAAATCAGCAAGGCTAGAAGAGTGCACTAAAATTGTCTCTATAGCGTTGCAAGCTCCTGGCCGCTGGGTCTTTGCATTAAAGGCAATGTTACCCGCCATTTCTAAATCACAGGGGGAATCTACGTACAGGTGACAAACTCCGCTACCTGTCTGGATTACTGGGATGCGGGCATTTTGAACAACAGAGTTTATCAGCTTAGCACCACCACGGGGCAAGGCTACATCTATTTTCCCTACAGCGGTAAGAATTTCAGTTACATCTGAATGGTCACTTTTAGGTTCTGCAAGGCAAACTGAATTTAAAACCCCGTCACTGCCCGCTTTTTTTAAGCCTTCCTGAATTGCAGAAACTATGGCCCTGTTTGAATTAAGGGCAGAAGACGACCCCCGTAACAGTATTGAATTCCCGCTTTTATAGGCAAGGGCAAAGGCATCAACAGTAACATTGGGGCGGCTTTCGTAGATAATCGCTACTACTCCAAGGGGGACCCTTACCTGTTTAATCTGCATTCCGCCAGGTGTAGTCCAACCGGCACAAACGAGGCCGATTGGGTCAGTCTGCTCAATTATTACTTTTATTCCGCTAATCATGGACTGGAATTTTTTTTCATCTAATGCAAGGCGTTCCACTAAAGCTGCGCTCATTCCCTTGGCGCTAGCATTTTCTGTATCCGCATTATTTGCCGTAAGGATTTTATCCTTTGCATTCTCAAGCTCTTCAATAACACAAGTTAAAGCCTTGTTTTTTTGGACTGCATTACAAAGGGCAAGCTGCTCTGCCCCTTCCCTAAGACTTTTACAAACTGAATCTATATCACTAAAATTTATCTGCATAGGGGCATTTTAATTGTTTCCAGTAAAATTTACAAGTGCAAGTTTGAAATACTAGTAATTAGCCAAGAAATATATCCCCAACAATATCGCAATTCTATATTTTTCAGCCGGCCACTGGGCAGTTTGGGGCAGGCTTGTAATGTACCACCAGAAAATTCCAAATTCAGGATCGATGCGAAGAGCATATTGGTCAAAGTCCTTAGTCTTTGTCTGATTACCAAACATCAGATAGACAACATCAGATACAATTCCAAATAAAGACTTATAAGCTTTTTCGTACAGCTTTTCCTTTATCTGCTTGTTAAATTCTTCAAGGTGATACAGAACCTGAGCCTTTAACTCTTCATCTGATTTTTCAACCCAAGTCTTTTGAATAAGCAGAACAAGATTTTTATGGAAACTTTCTATTAATTTGCCTTCACTTTCTTCCTGATCATCGGCTATTTTTTGGAAAGCCGGACCTGCACCAAAAGCATCAGATGTTTTTACTGCCGCACTAATGGCTTTTTCAACATCATCGCTTGTTATAAAAACTTGCAAGGCATCAAGAGTATCTTTACTTAAAAACTGTCCGATTTCGTCACTGCTCATGTTGCCATTTTACTTTTTTACCTGCATTTTTTCAAGTAGATTTTAGCCAAAATATCATTCAAAGCAATCTTATTTTAAGGTAAAATTAAAATTTCTAAAATCTTTTTTTTTTACAAAAATGTGTTAGATTAAAAAAGGGGAGAAGTTACTTGTAACTTACTAAAATTAGGTGGTAAATTGTGGCAGATGAAGAAAAAATTCACAGTTTAAGAGAACGACTTCTATTTACAATTGGTGGAATATTAGGAGCTATTTTTATAATAGGCGGGGTTTTCCTGGGTTTATTCATAAACAGGGCTATAGGCATCATAAATGACAGTTACCTGCAGTCAGTTTCAAAAACAAATGCAAAAGAAACAAAGATAACTTTTGCAAACGCATACATAGACTGCTTGTCTTTGTCTAGAAGCGTAGGACTTACCCAAAACGTTCCTGAAGAATACAGGCGTAACCACATCAATGAGACTTTAAAGCAGACATTAAAGTCTCATTCAGAGTATGTTGATGCCTGGTTCGTCTCAGAACCAAATGCAATTGACGGGCTTGACGATGACTTTGCGGGAACTGAGGGCTACGATGAGACTGGCCGCATGATTCCCTACTGGACAAATATCAACGGAAATATCGATTGTTCACCCCTAACAGATTACGAAGGCTCCTTCTGGTACGAGAACCCCCTGCGCAGTCAGGAAGGTGTTCTTATAGAACCAAACCTCTATGAGTTGCAGGGCAAGCAGATGTTTGTAGGCGGTGTCGCAGCCCCTGTAAGGACTCCGGAAGGTAAGACCTTAGGTTCCATAGGTCTTGATTTTGACTGGGCATCAGTTTCAAAAACCTTGAAAAAAAATAAGGTCTTTGACACAGGCTACCTGGTTCTTATTTCTGATGGCGGACTAATAGCGGCAGGCCCAAACGAAAACGACATAGGAAAGCCCTCTAAAATAATTGAGAGGAATAAGTCTCTTTTTGATAATGCAAGAAACAGCCTTGCTAACTTTTCTTTTGAGGCAAAAGATGCTGTTTTAGGAAAAACCTGTCGCTACTTTGTAGAACCCTTTAAGATTGGCAATGCAAAGGAAACCTGGTTCCTTGCAGTTGTTGCGCCGGTCAACGAGATGAACCGCCAGAAAAACGCTCCTGTAACCGCAATTATCATAACATTCATCATATCCCTTATTCTTGGCATCGTAATCTCTGGCTATGTCATTACAAAAACAGTCCTGCAAATACGAGATTGCGCTGATGCTATGAAGAATATAGCGCAGGGCGACGGAGACCTTACGGTCCAGTTGAAAATACATCACAACGATGAATTAGGACTTCTTTCCAAGTACTTTAACCAGACAATGGACAAAATCCGCACATCCATTTCTTCGGTAAAAACAGAAGCCCAGAATGTAGAAAACATGGGAGACACCCTTGCTGCTGACATGAACGAAACTGCAGCTGCAGTCAACCAGATTAAATCTAACATAGATTCTGTAAATCATCAGGTTCAGGTACAGGGACAAAGCGTAGAAGAAGCAAGTAATTCTGTTAGTACAATCAACCTTTCTGTCCAGGGCTTACTAGAAAACATTCAGTCTCAGGGAAATTCTGTAGCACAGGCATCTTCTGCAATAGAAGAAATGGTTGCAAACATCCGATCTGTTACAGGAATTTTGCAAAAGAACTCAGAATCAATGCAACAGCTTTCAACTTCTTCAGAAGAGGGTCGCTCATCTGTTGCAGGTACAGTAGCATTTACCGGCGAAATAGAAGAACAGTCACAGTCTTTGCTTCAGGCTTCTAGCATGATTTCTAACATAGCAAGCCAGACTAACCTTCTTGCTATGAATGCCGCTATTGAGGCCGCCCATGCAGGGGAAGCAGGAAAGGGCTTCTCTGTTGTTGCAGATGAAATCAGGAAATTAGCAGAAGATTCTGGTAAGCAGGGTAAGGCAATTACCGCAAACTTAAAGCAGGTTATTTCTTCTATCCACAAGATTGCTGAATCAACTTCTAATTTGCAAAAGAAGTTCAATGAAATCTATAGTCTGACAAAAACGGTAGACCAGCAGGAACACGTAATTATGAATGCTATGCAAGAGCAGTCAGATGGCGGGGAGCAGGTCTTGAGCGCAATGAAAAAGATTCAGGATGTTACCGTTAGCGTAAAAGACGGCGGGGACCAGATGGGAAAAGCTTCAGATTCAGTTAACAGAAGCATGGAAAAACTTTCGCGCCTTTCTCAAGAAATAACTGTTTCTATGAACGAAATGGCACAGGGCACTGCAAACATCAACGAATCTATAAACAGTGTAAACGATTCTACAAAGCAGACCCGCGACAGCATACAAAAAGTTGCTGACGAGGTCGCCAAGTTCAAGGTCTAAAAACTTCCTTTAGCACCCCAAAGTTTATAGTAAGCATCTAAATCTGATTTGAGGGCATCCGT
>CAJOQA010000044.1 GCA_905236465.1 uncultured Treponema sp. | reverse complement strand
GCCCAATAATTCAAGACCTAAGCCTTTGCGACATGCACGATGCAATTACAGGAGCCGGTAAAGAAGGTTATCACGTAAAGCATGTAGAACCAGAGCGTGACTTTAAGCCATTTATAATAGCTGACGTCCGCACTGTAAAAGAAGGAGATGCCTGCCCTGAATGTGGAAAAGCAGTTCATACTTCTAAGGGTAACGAGCTAGGCCACATCTTTAAGTTAGGTAAAAAATATACAGAATCAATGGGTGTTACCTACTTAGACAAAAACGGAAAAGCTGCAATTCCAACAATGGGATGTTACGGAATAGGGGTTGACCGTGTTTTAGCTAGTATAATAGAAGGAAACCACGATGATAAGGGCATAATCTGGCCAATGAGCGTTGCTCCAGCCCAAGTTGCAATTGTTCCAATTAAGTACAAGGATGCAATGAAGGATGCAGCCGATAAACTTTATCAGGAACTTACAGAAGCCGGTCTTCAAGTTTTACTTGATGACAGAGATGAAAGACCAGGTGTAAAGTTTGCAGATGCTGACCTTATTGGTTTCCCGATTAGGATTACCATTGGCGACAAAAATCTGCCAAATGTAGAAGTAAAACTGCGTTCAGCAGAAAATGCGGATTTAATTCCCTTAGATGAAGCTTCTAAAAAAGTAGCAGACATTGTTAAAGCCGAACTTTCCAAGCTGAACTAAGGAGGATTTTTTGAAAACGAAAAAACTTTCACTTTTATTAGCAAGTATTATATTACTCTTAAATTTTCAGCTGATTTTTGCCCTCCCCGGACTTTCTGACCCTATTCCAGACACTTCGGGGGAATATGTCTACTATAAAGATTCCAGCTTTGAGCGTGAATCTTATGTTGGAATGGTTTACTACAATGATACAACCTACGCATTCCGCTACTATGCACCAGCAAACATTGAAGGCGGCTTAGAAGAAAAAGATATAACCCTTTACTTTACTATAGACAACGAAGTAGACTTTTTGTCTCTTACCGGCGAGCGCATAGAAGGGTCAACTAGCAACAGTGACACTGACATAATCAATTACCTGCATGACATCTTTTATGAATTCACTGCCCGCAGACAAAAGTTTACTTTTGCAAAGGGACTAAGTGCAAGTTCAAAGCAAGACTTTGAACAGTTTGGTGGCAGCGTTACAATCACCTTTAACAAATTAATTCCAGTTTTTAATATTGAATCAATAAAAGCAGCTGATGGAAAAGAAATATTCTCTTTGCAAACTTTAGGTCGCCTAGTTTCTAGCGATGACAAATCATTTTCCGCATTCAAGGGCCTGCCTATAGCCCCAAAAGACAAAGAACGATCTTTTTCCTTTAGCAAAAAGGCTAAAAGTTCAAAAGCACAATTTGACGGGCTTAGCATAAATCTTGACTCTGATTGGGAACAAAAAATGGAAAACATTTGGGCATTAGGAGATGCAGCCTTACTAACCCTAATGAAATTCCAGCTACCCCAAGATTATGCAGACAAAGAAGAGCTTTTTGAATGTTTGATTTTGCGAAGCCTAAACGAAGGATCAAATTCCGTTTACCCAATCTGGAAATTCCAAAGTTTAGAGCAAAAAAAGGAAAAATTTTCTGCTTCAAACTTAATTTACCAGGCTGAAAATGCAGACCTTACCCGCAGCTTTATTGTCTTAAACAAAAACAAAGACAAATCCTACAGTTTGCTAAGCATCACAGTCTTTGATTCAATCTACCAAAGCAAGGCTTCATATTTTAAGAAAATAGTAAAGTCTTTTAAGTAAGAAATACTGTAGAGGTATAAGGGCATCTCGAAAAACTGCAGTTTTTCGAGACTTCCATAAAAAAATCTTTTGCTTGAAAAATGGATTGTAGCGTGTTATCATTAAAATAACACGCTTATGCACCATGCTGAATGCGTTGCTTAAAACTGATTTTGGCATAGAAACATAGATTCTTCGGGGCATTTAGCCCCTAGAATGACGGAATCTCAAAACCAGAGATTGAGTCTACTTATGATTTCTATTTTATACTTTAGGAGGTAAATGAAT
>CAJOQA010000043.1 GCA_905236465.1 uncultured Treponema sp. | reverse complement strand
TACTATTTTGGCTGCTGTAGGAAAAGTCTCTATGGATACACGGGAAGTGGAAAATCTTCCTGGTGTAAGTAGGGTAATCCCCATCAGCAAGCCATATAAAATGGCCAGTAGGGAATTTAAGAAGGAAGACACTTCTGTTGAAATAAAAAATTCCCACGGTCAGATTATCCGCATAGGGGGTAGCCGCCTTGTTGCTATAGCAGGGCCGTGCGCAGTAGAAAGCAGGGAGCAGATAAATGAGATTGCAAAACTTGCTTTTGCTAGTGGGGCGGTAATGCTTAGCGGTGGGGCCTTTCACCCGAGAAGTTCTCCTTACAGTTTTCAGGGCTTAGGTCTTGAAGGCTTAAAATACTTAAAGGAAGCAGGCGATAAGTACGGTCTTCCCATCGTTACAGAAATTCCTTCTCCTGAATTGATTGACTGTATGAACGATTATGTGGATGTCTTTCAGATTGGCAGTCGCAATATGCAGGATTTTGATCTCTTAAAAAAAGTCGGTGCTTTAGGAAAGCCCGTTATCTTAAAAAGAGGATATACCGCAACTTTAGAAGAATTTCTAATGTCTGCCGAGTATCTTTTAAGTGCCGGAACAGATGGGGTGGTTTTATGCGAACGAGGAATACGTACTTTTGAGCATGCTACAAGAAACACCCTAGACCTTTCTGCAATACCGGTCTTACGGGAGATGACGCATCTTCCTATTATCGTAGACCCTAGCCGTGCTATTGGGTTAAGGGAAAAAGTTCCTCCAATGGCACTTGCTGCAGTTGCAAGTGGAGCGGATGGAATTTTAGTTGATGTAGCCATTGAGCCAGAGAAAGCTAAGGCTGGTGGGGCTGCAACAATGTCCATGAATCAGTTTGATAAACTTATGCACGACATTGAGGCTTTAGCACCTGTAATGGGAAAGGCTCTGTCTAGGATTCATGAGTATTCAGAGAGAAAAAAGATTTGCGTTTACTCTGGAACAAAAGGTGCCTACGCAGAGCAGGCAATTTCCCGCTACTTTGATTCTAGTGAAGTTGATGCTGTAACGGTTGATTCTTTTAGTGAGATTTTCCAAGCCGTTACTGATGGTAAAGCTGATTTTGGTATGGTTCCAATAGAGAATTCCCTTGCAGGGTCAGTGTATCAAAATTATGATAATTTCAGCCGCTTTGAGGATGTTACCATTGTTGGAATGGTTACCCTGAACATTCGTCATGCTTTGCTTGCAGTAAAGGGTGCAAAACTTGAGCAAATAAAAAGTGTCTGCTCTCATCCCCAAGCACTAAGTCAGTGTAAAAAATACCTGTCTGGCCATACGGATTGGATTCAGCTAGAAGCCCTTTCTACTGCAACAGCTGCAATGGAATTAGCCTCTTCTTCTGACCTGACACGGGCTGCTATAGGTAGTACCTCAAATGCTTCGCTTTACAATCTTGAGATATTGGCTGAAGATATAGAGGATGACCCAAGTAATTTTACCCGTTTTGTTGTTATTCAAAATAGCCAGGCTGCAGCTCATGCTAGGAATTCTACGGGTAAGGTTCCAACTGTGGCATCTTTTATATTTAAGGCAAAAAACCAAACTGGAGCCTTGTACAAGGTTCTTGGAATTTTCAGTAAGCATAATATGAACCTGACTCGCATAGAGTCTCGCCCTATTGAAGGAATGTCATGGCAGTATTGGTTTTATGCTGATGTTGAGCTTAAATCTTTTGCCCCAGATGAAATGGAAGCAAAGATTGATGCCCTTGCAGCTGAATTAAAGGTAGAAACAGAATATCTTAGGGTATTGGGTATTTATTAGGAGGATAAAGTTTTATGGATAAAAAATATGTACTTTCTGTTTTAGTAGAAAATCATGCGGGTGTTTTGAGCCGTGTTTCAGGTCTTTTTAGCCGCCGCGGATACAATATTGATTCTTTGACTGTTTGTGAGACAGCAGACAATAACAGGTCTCGCATGACAATTGTTGTTCGTGGGGATGAATATATTCTTGAACAGATTGAAAAGCAGCTTTCAAAGTTAGTAGAAGTTATTTCTATTGAGCACTGTGATCCTTCTGCAACAACTCAGCGCGAAATGGCTTTGATAAAGGTTAAGGCTGAAGGCAGCGCAAGGGCTGTAATAATTGAAACTTGTAATATTTTCCGTGCCCATATCGTTGATGTTTCAGAGACAAGTCTTATTGTAGAAGCTACGGGCAGTGAGGATAAAATTTCTTCACTTATCCGCCTTCTTGAACCGTATGGTATCTTGGAGCTTCTTAAGTCCGGTCTTACTGCTATGGATCGTGGCAGCAAGGTAATGCAGTAAGGTAGTGAAGTAAGGTTCAAAAGTGACAGTAGGCCAGGCCCGTCTCTTTGGTAAGGAAAGTCTTTTAGCCTTTAGCCCAAGCCCTTCCCTTGATGCTGATGTATTTTTGTGCGCACTTTTGGCTTGGGATAAGACCCGCTTGATTTTCCATAGGGATGAAAATCTTAGCGAAGAAGTGGAAGAACATTTTAAAGCTTGGATAAATGCCCGTAAGACAGGGCTTCCTGTTGCCTATATTACCGGACACAAGGAATTCTACGGTTACGATTTTCTTGTTACCCCTGCAGTTTTAATTCCTAAAAGCGATACAGAAGTTCTAGTTGAAAAAGGCCTGGACTTTATCAAAGAAAAAAGAAGGGCAAATGAAAAAAAAATCCTGACCATTTGCGATATGTGTACCGGTTCCGGTTGTGTAGGTCTTAGCATACTAGCAGAATGTATTGAAAAAAAAATTATCCCCTACGAATTTATTCCAGCCATGACACTTGCAGACATCAGCCTTGTTGCTTTAGAGATTGCCCGTGCAAATGCAGAAAAACTTCTAGGTCCCTTTTTCCAAAAGAAGGTTTCGCTTGTGCACACAAATCTTTTTCAGTCTATAGGACAAAGTTTTGACATAATTGTTTCAAATCCGCCTTATGTTCCCTGGAATGAAACCGAGGAACTTTTAAAAGATGGAAGAAGCGAGCCTGCCCTTGCCCTTAATGGCGACATTGATTTGTTTGGAAATCCAACAGGAGACTGTGACGGTCTTGGGGTTATGCGGAATCTTGTAAAAGAAGCAAAAGACCATTTATTTAGCAACGGCCTGCTACTTGTGGAAGCAGGGGAATACAATGCCGAAATGACAGAATATCTTTTTAGGTCAGCAGGATTTTCTGATACCCATATTTATAAGGATTTGTCTGGCCAGCTTAGGGTAATCAGTGGGGTAAAAGCGTAGATAAAAACAGTGCCTTCCCTAGAAGAACAGGATAAGGAAAGGCACATTTGAAAATTTTAAATACTTTTTTTAACTATCATTAGGAGGTTATGAACAAGACTTACCAGAAAGCTTTTTGGAGGTAAATTTCTCTGGCTTATCAATGCTACCAATTTTGTCTGCTACTTTACCTTGAAAAGAAGCACGTTCCATGACGCAGCTTTCAATTCAACCGTAAAGTTTGCTTTATTGTCTGCCTGACTTAGTTCTACAGGATGCGCTTTTACCGTATCTGCAGCGTCTAGGGAATTCTTTGCTGATAAATCACCACACAGTTCAGTCCGCATTGTCATTTCTGCCTTTTCAAAAGAAGAAAGACAAATATTTGTTACAGCTGATTCACTTTTGCTTGTGTTTAGGACAAAGACAGCAACCTCATTCTTTTCTTCATTCCAGGTAACAGAAGAAATAACTGTTGGCACTTCCCCGTATTTTTTTGTTTCCTTTAGCGGACTTTTTACCTGGGCCAATAAAGTTTTTCCCCTTCCGTAAAGGGAAATATCCCTAAACGGATAATAGATAGTTTGCTTATAGGCAGCTTTTCCAGGTTCAGTGAAAATAGGGGCAATTACATTCACAAGCTGGGCAAGGCAGGCAACTTTTACCCTGTCTGCGTGATTTAAAAGTGTAATTCCCATTCCGCCAACAACAAGGGCATCAAGCAAGGAATAGTGGTCTTCAAGAATGCGGGGTGCTTTTACCCAAGGATGCGGTTCTTTTCTTTGCTGATACCAAACATTCCATTCATCAAAAGAAAGGTACATTGTCTTTTTGCTTCTTTTTAAAGCCTTTACATAGTCGCAGGTTGCGCAAGAAGTTTTTATGAACTGATCCATGTCAAAGAAAGAAGCCAAAAAGTCATCGTCATCACCAAAGTTTTCATAATAGCGGTGAATTGACACATAATCAGCCCAGTCATAAGAATGTTCAAGTATTACCCTGTCCCATTCGGGGTAGGTTGGCATAGAAGTAGATGCAGAGCCGCAAACCACAACTTTTATGGAATCATCAGTCCACTTCATCAGTTTGGCGGCCTCCACAGCCTTTTTACCATATTCGTCAGCGGTCAAATGCCCTAGCTGCCAAGGACCGTCCATTTCATTCCCTATACACCAGGTCTTTATCCCATACGGCTTATCGTGGCCGTTTTTTCTGCGCAAGTCGCTCCAATAGGTGCCACCAGGAAAATTGCAATACTCCACCATATCGCCTGCATCTTGAATTGTTCCAGTGCCCATATTTACAGCCCCCATCACAGAAGTTCCGGCTTTTTGAGACCAATCGTAAAACTCATCTATGCCTATTTCGTTAGGTTCTATTGAATGCCAAGCCCTATCAAGGCGGACCGGCCTCTTATCTTTAGGACCAATTCCATCTTTCCAGTTGTAATTTGAAAGAAAGTTTCCCCCAGGATAGCGTACAAGGCCTACATGCAGGTCCTTTACCATTTCTATAACATCTTTCCTAAAACCCTGCTCATCAGCTTGTGGATGCCCTGGCTCATAGATGCCTGTGTATACAGCCCGCCCCAAGTGCTCAATGAATGAACTGAACAGGTTGTCATCAACTTGCCCAATCTTAAAGTCTTTGTCAATACTAATCTTAACTTCCATTTTTCTTCCTTATTTCTATATTTTCTGCCACTTATTTCCTTCAGGATTCGGGCAGGTAGCAGAAAGAATAGCAGCCTTATAGGCCGCAAGGGAACCTGAATAGCTACAAGTTATACCGCCCAATAGGGCAGGGCACCTTTTGCAGATAGAAAGCCTCTTTTTATAAAGAGCCTGCGGAGAGGAAAAGCCTTCTATATAAGTCATTGCCTGCACCTGGCTTTCTACACTGGCAGCTGTCAACTGAGACTGCAACGCCTGCATTTCGCACCTGGGGCAGTAAACTTTGTTTTCTTGTAGCATAAATCTTCCTTTATATTCTCTTAACAAAGTATCTCAATTGAAGCAACTGAATGAGCGGGCAAGCTGACAGAAAGTGTGTCTTTATCTTCAACTTTGACAGCTAGGTCTTTTTCTACAACTGCATCACCCTTTTCAAAGGTATTCATTGAATTCATTGCGTCGCCTGTGATTATGCTTCCCTTTGCGCTTGCAATAGAAGCTGAAAGGTTAGCAAATGAAAGGTTTACTGTCTTTGAACTATCACAATCACAGTTTGTAAGGGTTACGAAGTAGCTTGTCTTCCCTGACTTTTCATCCTTTGTACTTGATGCGGATACAGAAATAGAAGGAACTGTAAGGTTCTTGTCCTCAAAACCGGCGAAGGCTGAAGCAACAGAAGTGCCAAGTAAGGTTGCTCCCATGTGTTTTTTGTACATATGGAATACATGCCAAGTAGGGGTCAGTATGATCTTGTCTCCTTCAGTCAAAACAGGAGCCTGAAGAACGTTAACTGCCTGGGCTATATTTGCAATGCGGACACGGTCGCTGTGGTTGTTGAATATATTCAAGTGAATTCCTGCTACCAAAGCATCACATACCGTGTTCTGCTGATGCAAGAATCCTGGATTGGTTCCTTCCATTGGCTTGAACCAGTTGCCCCAT
>CAJOQA010000042.1 GCA_905236465.1 uncultured Treponema sp. | reverse complement strand
CTCTTATTTCTTTTACCTCATCAGGAATTGTTATTGCTTTTAAGGTACTACATTCTCAAACAGCATATCCGCGACCGTCAGGCTGCAGGAGAGGACATCTTCTTTGTAGACCAGATGCTTAATCCAAAAAATCCTCTGGCTCACCACGATACAACAGGCCTGGAAATCTGGGAGCAGACAGAAGGCGATCTGGCGGCTATTGTAAGTGCAGTGGGAACCGGCGGAACAATTCGTGGAATCAGCGATTATGTGAAAGGTAAAAATCCGGCTGTAAAGGTTATTGCTGTTGAGCCTGCTCTGGATGCAACTGCTCTGACCGGTATTCACAACTTTACAGAAGTTCCTGAAGAGCGCGTTCCTGTGACTGTCCGCAATACTACTGGTGTTTATGACGAAGTTCTGGTTGCAAGTGTTAAGCCTTCTTTTGAGGCGGCCCGCATTGTTGCAAAATCAGACGGTGTGTTAGTTGGAAATTCCAGCGGTGCCGCACTCTGGGGAGCAACAGAACTTGCAAAGCGTCCTGAATATGAAGGAAAGAATATCATCGTTGTATTCCCGGATACAGGATTGAGATATTTGAGAACTGATTTATTCAAGGAATAAAATATAACTACTTTTTCACAGGAGAAGATAGATAATTTTTCTGTCTTCTCCTGTGATTATCAATTACAGACATTTTTAGACACGAAAAAATAAATCAACGTGGCCATTAGATTCTCCGCCGTAATTTGGAAATTTCTGTTTCAGTTCATTAATAGTAAGTCCTTTTCCCGCTTTAAAATCTTCAAGACTAAAAGTAATAATTTCTAATTCAGGATTACCACTAAACGCTTGTGGTCCGACTTCTTTTAAATTTGAAGGAAGTTTTAAAGCCTTTAGCAGATAAAATCTAAAAATAGATGATATTTTTTCTATGCTATCAGGAAGAATCAGGCTAATTACAGAATAATTATCATCGTTCAATTCGTTTTCAATTTTTTTCACTTTCGAGTCACATTTTGAAAAGTCTAAATAAAGTTCTTCTATATAACTATCATTAGAGGCTTCCATAATTTCCTTAAAGTTCTCTTGAGAAAGAGAACCAGAGAATTCAATTTTAGCACCATATAAATCAGTAGATTCAAGACTTCTGATATATTCAGCACCTTTTTCGGCACTAACAGAAACTTCGTCTATTCTTGGTTCAGGAACCTTATCTCCCATACAAACTGCTTTAAGTGAATGAGGAAAATGGAATCTTCCATGCATACACCCTCTTGCTGAATGCATAAACCTTCGCCAGTATTTACGATAGCCAAGATAAATTACATTTTTTAAGGAAGGACAGTTTTCAAACGGATAAAAAGACCCCACCATTGATTCAGGATATATTACAGTTTCAAGATTCGTACAACCAATAAATGAATTTTTATGTAAATCAGTTTTCTGTGGAACAATTACTGCCTTTAGAATTGTGCAATCCTGAAAGATGTTACTTGGAACAATCTTAATCTCGCACATCACAAAATCAAGAATAAGGCGTAAATCAGAACCATTTTTTTCGCGAACTGCATTACCTATTTTTCTCAACCATGATTCTGTCAGCTTTCCTGTAATATGCAGTTCGATTAAAGCGCAGTCTGTTTCTTTGAGTTTTGCAAGATATGACGGCACTTTATTTACTTCTATCTCCTGTTTTAGAATTGTTTCCTTACCATACATTTTCTGAAGGATTTTTTGAATCTGAGAGTATTCCTGTTCAGGAGTTTTTGTGAGAGAGGCATTTTTCTCAAAAACAAAATCCCAGGGACTAGGCGTATCAGGAGGCAATTCCTCTTTTAAAAGAAAGAAATCCATACCTTCATCGTCAAAATCAGGAATAAATTCTTCTTCATATTGAGAAGATGAATTAGCAGCCTGTAATTCGTTTCTTTTGGCAAGCATTTTTTTACGTATTTTTTTCAATTCTTCTGAAGCTTCTTTATAATCTGGTAAATTCTCTTTGAATTTTTCAAGTCTTGTTTCTGGAATTAATGTATTGCAATATAAAAAATCAACCATAATATAACGCTTATAAATATTCGCATCACTTATAAAATCAGCCAAATCTATTAAGTCAGAAGACTCAACATTCCCGCGTATATCAAGGAGAATTATTTTTTCATTGATTATGCTTTCACCTTCATTTGCACTTTCTTCGCGCTCTTCCTGACGTGTCAAAAATTCCTGTATATCATCAATATAGATAGGAACACTTCTTACCGCCTCATACGGATTTACAATACTGTCACGTTTTGAATCTACTTTTGGAAGCCGCAATTGAAAATCTTGAAGATCTCCGTCAGTTAAACCAATCGTTTGGCACTTTGAAAAATCAATCTCAACACTTGCTAAAAGGATATTGTCTGCTATGGCATCCTCAATGTTTGCCAAATCCAATGTTTTAAGGTTCCCGGTCAAAGTGAGGACAATTTTTTCTTCAAGAGGATACTGTTCTTTATAGACGGTCATCCCTTTTTCTTCATTAAAGTATCCTTTTTGCCAGCCATCTTCCCTTTTCTTCCATTTTTTTGCAAATTCTTCAACTTCAGTTACATCGAGCGTTATTGTTTTTGTCAGCATGATTTTTTCTCCCAAACTATCTGTATACGGATTTTATGATTATCAATAGAGAACTCAGGCTCCCAAACTGAGAAAAGAGATTCTCCCATTTGATTTGTAATATGCAGGATATCATACGGATTACGCAAGGAAATAAAATCACCAGGGCAAACGGCATGTTGCAAATTACGATTGCAAAAATCTGTGATGACTGGACATAGGATTTTTTCTTTAATGAACTTATCCTGTTCTTCCATAATTGCGAGCTTGCGATGGATTTTTTCATCTTGCAAATCTTCTTCGGTAATGCGGTCTAGTATTGGGGCATTAATTCCGCTTGCAGAAAGAAAAGCCCTTACATCATATTTTTGCAAAAGCACAAACACAGAGTTGTGATTTACGCCATCACACAGCGGCAAGTCGTACAAATATG
>CAJOQA010000041.1 GCA_905236465.1 uncultured Treponema sp. | reverse complement strand
TGAAGTTTTTAACTTGTTAGCACTAGCAGTTAGAAACTTTGCCTGAATTCCTCTGGTGAAGCATACTCGAATACCCTGAAGTTTCCGTCTGAATACACTTCTTTGCCCTGACTAAAGAGACGACAGTGGGTGGACTTTTGGTACTGATTTTCCGCAACAAGAAGAAAACATTTTTCACCTGAATGATAGTCATCTTTATAGTAGCGTGATAAAGTTAGAAAACGATGGATACTGTAAGACTCAAACATAGTAGGAATATCTTCACCATCTCCTATATCAGCTACTTCAATAATTCCATCACTCATAAAAGTATGAACGTTTGCATTCCAAAATGAAGCATAGCCAAATGTATAGTCTTTTTCTTTTAGAAAATTATGAACTGCGTAACTAGAGACGTTAGTATCAAATATCATAACATCTTGTATAGTAAATACCCCAGAACAAAGCAATACAACAGAAGCTGAGGTACATAAAATCCATTTATGCCATTTATTGAATGTTTCATTTTCAATAACAACAGCAAAAGAAGGAAAGAAAAAAGCTAAGCTAGGATAAAAGTATCGCATTGGAATATCTTCTCTAAATATAACAGAAAGAAAAAAAATCATAAAAATAAAAGAGGTAAGAAATAAACTTACAATGATTCTTTTACTTTTATCGTTATTTGTTTTATAAAATGAAACAAGTCCTCCAACAAAGGCAATCAGCATTATAACAGAAAGCACACAAACAAAACCAGAAGGAGCCAAAGCTTCTGCAACTTTTCTAAAACCTGCTGTTTCAAAAATAAAATTTATTTCATCTTTTAAAACACCAATATCAAATCCGCACAAATCTGTATAACTCCAAGATGAAAACTTATATAATTTTGAAAGCACAAAAGAATTAAAACCGTAGCCTAAAGCACAAAGAAAAAAAGCTAGACCAGAGAAAAAAACATAAGAATCTTGAAGTAAAAAATCTTTTAATGAGCATTGTCCCTTTTTTACTTGCTCGTTAATTTTTGGGAAAAAGATAGAAAGGAACAGAGGAATTTGAAAACTAAGAACATATCGAATTCCTGCAAGTCCATTTAAGAAAGAAAGGACGAAGAAAAGAATCTTTAATGCTAGTCTTTTCTTGCTGCCATTAGCTTCTTCTTTGCAAAGCTTTAAGAAAAGGGCAATATACACAAAACCAATTACAATGTGGGGCACATAATAGTTGCCAAATGTTACAATATTCCACACATCATAAGTTGTGGGGCAAATTGACATAATACACACAAGTAATTTAAGCCAATTTTTTCTTATTCCAATAACTTGCAATAAAAAATTTTGGGCAAAAGCTATAGCAATAATACAAATTGCCGCCGTTAAAGCCTTTACTACCACCCACTTATTTGTAAACAAAAAAAGTATGCCACTTATAAGCTGAGTATTTAGTAACCTGAATTCAGTTGAATAATACCAAGTTCTAGGCCAAAAGGTCTTTGCCCTTGCACATTCTTTTGCAAGCACAAGCTCGCTTGCCATATCAGCATTCATTCCGGCTGTACACCTATAAAAGAATGTAAAAACAAGAAGAGCAAAGAAAAGAATTCCAAAAGAGGCAAGAAGAATTATTTTGTTTTTATCTGAATATTTAAGAAATACAAGGGCATTTAAAGTTATGACAAGAAAAAATGGCAAGTTAAGCAGCCTGCTAATTTTTTGTGAAAATGTAGACTCTTCTAGTGCCCGATGAAAAACATTACTTTCAAGGAAGGTTTTTATTTCAGGAAGACTTGTAAACACAATAATTATTCCAACAAAGCTAAGCAAAAGAATAAAAATAGATGCCACCTGTAAAATTATCGTATTTCTTTTATAAAACTCTTTCATTTAATTTTTTTCCTTAAGATTTTCTGTTTCTTCACTGATAATGAAACGGGGTCGCTGTTTTACTTCTAGGTAAATTTTCCCAATGTACTCCCCTATTATTCCCAAGCTCAAAAGCTGTATGCCACCTAAAAAACAGACAATGGAAGTTGTGCTT
>CAJOQA010000040.1 GCA_905236465.1 uncultured Treponema sp. | reverse complement strand
TGTAGAATCAAGGTTTGTCCCGTAATTCATCTCTAGGATTATTAAGCTAAGGCCAGAAGAAGACTGGGACTGCATCTTTTTAAGTCCGCTTAAACCAGAAAGGGAACTTTCCAGAGTGCGGGTAAGACTCTGCTCTACCTCTTCAGGGCCAGCATTACCATAAGTGGTATAAACTACAATGTAGGGCAAGTCCATATCTGGATACATGTCCAAAGGCAAATTGAATGTACAGAAAATACCCAAAGCCACAAGCACTATAAAAACAAGAAGGGATGTAACAGGCTTTCTAACGCAAGTTTGTGAAAGTGTCATAAGAGCCTCCTACTCAGCTACGTTCAGGATATTTACTCCTGACCCGTCATTTAAAAGAGCCTGTCCTTTTACTATAAGAAGGTCGCCTGCAGAAATTCCCTGAGAAATCTCTGTCTTATTGTCTACAGTAATTCCCTGAGTAATTGCAGTAAGCTTTACGCGCGCAGGTTCCTTGTCTGTCTTTTGCTGGCTTACGATAAAGACATAGGGTTTTCCCTCCCTTGTAACAATAGCTGTTGAGGGAACAACAATCGCATTCTGCTTGCTTTCGGTAACAAGGCGAATCTTAGCATACATACCGACCTTAATCCTTGGGTCAACAGGATCCAGCTTTAGCTTAGCGGTCATTGTGCGGGTTGTGGTATCCAAAACAGGGCTTACCTCAACAACTTTTGCCGTAAAGTCAACTCCGGGGTAGGCATCAAAACGGGCAACAGCTGACTGCCCGTTTGCAATACGGCTTACAAAACGCTCTGCTATGCTGATTTTAATCTCAAGCTCGTCAGTCTTAGCAATCTGGGCAATTCCTACTGACTGTGAAACCATAGTTCCAACGCTGGGGCTAAAAGAAGTAACACGGCCACTAATTGGGGCCTTAACAGGGCTTGCGCTGTAAGACATACCGGGGCGGCTTGCATCAACATAGGCAAGCACTTGGTCACGGCTTACCATATCACCGACATTAATTTGTATACTAGAAATTTTTCCTGCCATGTCAGGATATACACTTACAGAAGAAGATGATTCTACATCACCGCCAAATTCCAAGTAGTCATCTAAATTTCCTGGGGTCATCTTCTGCACATTTACTGCAAAAAGAGTCTCAACTTCTTCTTCAGCTTTTTTATTCTTAGCAGTAGCCCCATTACAAGAAGTAAAAGTTGTAGTTGCAAAAATCAAGGCAGCAGTCAGAGCAAGGGCAGAGCCCCTTCCTTTACTAAAATTCTTTTTCATATCTATTAACTCCTTTTATATACATTCCAATTATTTTGTTACGGCAAGGTCAGAAACATCAATACAAAGCAGGTCAGCTAAATCAAGAAGATAAGAAATGTAGCTGTTCTTCTGACTTACAAGTCCTAGCTTTGCCTGATTAAGTTGAGTTTCGCTATCTAACAAGTCCAAACGTTCAGTTGTACCGTTGCGGTAAGAGCGGGCGCTCATATCGTAAGCCCTTTGGGCAAGGGTAACATTTCTTTCCATAGATTCTATCTGTGCCTTGCAAAGATTTATGTTGTCCACTGCCTTTTTAATCTCAAGCTTTTCATTTTCCACAACAGTCTCAAGGTTAAGCTCTAGCTTTTTTATATTTGCCTCCAAATCCTTAGCCTGCTGACGATTAGAAGACCAGGGAAGAAGATTTGTAAGGTTCCAGCCCAAAGTCACACTGAATGAACCACCGTCTGTCCAAGCATCATCTGCAGTCCAAGAAGAATCAAGGGCGTCTGTATGCAAGGGCTGGTATGAATAGCTTAGCGCAAGGAAAGGCGAGTATGTAGAAAGGTTGATTGCGGACAGGTTCATCTTAAGCACACGGATATTGCCTTCTAGAGTACGGTAGTCAAGGTTGTTTGCCATATACTTGTTGAGCAGGGCATCGGCATCCAAGTCAATGTATTGGCTTTCAATGGAACCTTCAAGTTCTATTTTACTTCCTGCCGGCATACCAAGCAAAAAGGCGAACATATCTAGCTGCTGCATATATTGCTTTTGCACAGTCTCAAATTCTGGCCTTTTGTTTTCATACGTAACCTGGGTCTGCAAAAGTGAAAGCTCTGGTATGCGGCCATTGCGGAAATTAGCGGCCGCCTGCTCGTAGCGGTTACGGGCATTCTGCAAACTTGTCTCCTGAATGGCAAGGTTTTCCTTTTGCACAAGAAGCCCATAGAAAAGTTTCTTTATATTAGTCAAAGTTTCCCTCTGACTCTGTTCCCAAGAAATCTTTCCAAGCTCGTAGTTCTCCTTTGCTGCCCTAATCTGCTGTATATAGGCAAGGCTAAGATTTAATGAAGCAGAAAGATTTCCTATAGCTGTCCAGTGCATGGATTCTGTATCTTCAATTAAGATAGGCTGTGTTCTTGTAACGGCAGCAGCCAGTCCCGCCAGGCTGTTTGCCTGATTGATACTGGACGAAATGTCAGTCGTGCGGCTCATGGTTCCAGATACCTGTACAGTTGGCAAAAAGACATTCCAAGCATTTGCAGAGGCTCGTCTTTTTATATCAAGGTCAATGTCTGCGCTTTTGAGCTGTCGGTTATTTTTTTTTGCATACTCAAGGGCATCATCTAGAGTAAGAACAAGAGGCTTTTCCTGTGCCTCTTCATTCTGAGCAAAGGCATTACCTACAATCAGTAGGGAAGCAAGCAATGCAAAAGTAAAAGTTTTTATTTTCATATATATCTCCATAAACTTTTATACAAATATCAATTGGTCCCAAAGCAAAGCATCTCGTATATCTTTGCGGGGGATTCCCTTATGTCCTTTTCGGAAAAACCATGCTTTAGAAAGTGCAGCAGAATGTAAACAGGTTCAAGGAAAAAACTTTCAAACACAATCTCCTTCATAAAATCAGGGAATTCAGAAGGACAATCTCCTTGAAGGAAAATTATAGACCAAATTCGACCAATAACATCCTTGCAGGGAAAGTCTTCCATATGTTGCTTATTCATGAACGAAGAAAAACGCAGGTATTTACAGGCTTCCAAAATCTCTGAATGGCGGTAAAAGTAGTTCATGCAGGAAGAATACATAACGTAAATTTTTTCGCTAAAACTTTCAGCTTTTTCAAGCACGCACAAGAAGAAGTCTAAAATCTTTGCGTGTTCCTTGCGGAGCAGACTGAATATCATTTCCTCTTTGCTCTTATAGGTAGAATAGAAAGAACTCTTCGCCATTCCAAGTTCACCGGCAAGGGCTTCCATAGTAACACCTTCATAGCCTGATTTTTCTACGATTTTTGCTAAAGCCTTAAAGGTCTCGTCTACAGGGGGAACATTTTCTACTGACTCAATGCAAATAGTGTCAAGTTGACCTATTCTTTCTTCCGTAAGCCTTTCTTCATTCAGACACAGCCCCCTACTGATTATATCCCCAGCCTTTCTAGCATAAGATTCTATACCTGCCTTTTCTGAAGCAGTGGCTGAAAGGGAAAAACGGTGGATAAATTCCAAAAGCATCACTGCGATATAGAGCATTATGCGGTAGGAATCAACATTTGTAGGACTTCCGGTATCTGTAAAGAGCGAGTTGAACATAGCGATGCCCTGCTCTCGAAATTTAAGAATAAATTCATCAAAGGTGAATGTGGCATTCACTGAATTAAAGAAGTTGATGTACTCTATATGCTGGCAGAGATAGACCGTAATATAGAAGAGAAGATCCTTATCGTCTCCAGAATCAATTTTTTTTTGCACCTGCTCAAGCATACGCATAATCCCTGCAAAAACTTTTTCTTCCATACAGGCAAGCAGGTCATCCTTATTCTTGAAATGCTTAAAGATTGCAGCCTTGCTAATTCCCACCTTTGCGGCTATTTGGGACAAGGAAATCCGTTCAAAGTGGTAATCTTTATAGAAAGAAAAAGCAGCTTGTATGATTTTTTCTTTTGTAGATAAAACTTCCACTTGGACCTCCTGACTTTTTAGTTACCGACTGTTCGGTAACACACATAATATAGCGAACAATCGGTAACTTTGTCAAGGGCCTGCCTAAAAAAAAATCATCCTGATTTTTTTTAGGATTGCAGATTTGCGGGCAAATCTGCAGTTGCTAAGCCGCCATCCTTGGCTTGTTACCTCTGGCAAGTTAGTGACAAAAAAAATCACCCTGTTTTTTTTCAGGATTACTGATTTAC
>CAJOQA010000039.1 GCA_905236465.1 uncultured Treponema sp. | reverse complement strand
TTGTTCTCTTCAAGCACAGAGACTTGAATAAGTGGTTTATAAGGGATTATGAAAAATCGACTCCTAAACCTTTCCCTCAAAAAGATTGTTCTTTATGGTTATTTTAAGACATGAAAAAGTTAATTGGACAGCAATGGTATATTTTATAGCAAAAAGTATTAAAAATTTCTATATGAGGCTTTTAAAAATAAATATCACTTTTGGACACCTCAAAGAATACTCTCTTGCCACCCTAGAATTCTCTAAATTCCTCTTTACATTATTCCGAAAATCATTTATATTTGAGGTAGAGAAAAGTTAAAAATCTCCAAAAATTCTAAAACATCTAGTAATTTTTAATAGTATTTTAATGTAATAGGCTTTTTTGCATTAAAGAGGTGTATATGCGTAAAAGTTTGTCCGCCCTTTTTAGGGGAATTCTGTCTGTATTGCTCTTAGCTGCAGGTTTTGGTTCTTGCGAAATTGGATTAGGTGCATCTGTTGATACGGAATCGCCTTCTATCAGCATAACTTATCCCCCCTTGAGCGCAACAATACGCAAAACATTTACCCTTGCAGGTACTTGTTCAGATGATATTGGTGTTACCCGAGTTGCAGTCAGCATAAAGGATTCTTCCGGAAATACTACATCTTTAGGCGATGCCTCTATTTCTAGCGATAAGACTTCTTGGTCAATCTCTGTCAATGCCTACGATGCAAATAATTCTTCCTATACAAACGGCTGGCAGTTTGCGGACGGAACTTACGAGCTGGATGTAACCGCCTACGATGATTCAGGTAGGGCTTCTGGAACAGCCGCAAGAACTTATTCTATAGATAACACAGCCCCTGTTTTAACAATAACAAACCCATCTTCTGCAGGAGGCCAGACCGCCACCGCTTTTGGTCGCGAGGTTAAGCTTGTCGGTGCCTTTTCTGAAGCCTGCAACAGCAAGATTGACAAGCTGATTGTTGATTTTTATGAAGAAAGTGGATCCTTCCTGCACGAAGCTTCATTTGACGGCATTATTGATATGTCTAATTCAAATCCACTTGTAGTGGCTAAGTACTTTGAAGAAAGTTCTGAACCTGCTGCTGGTAGTGAAGATTATGAAAAGTGGGAAAACTATAAGAGCCTTTATGGTGACGAAATAAACAAGTTTAGAGTCAACAAGTCAGCTACAACAAAAACATATTTCTTTACAGTAACGGCATACGACGGAGCTCGTGTTTATACAGATGTCTCTAACACCTCAGGGACCTCTAATGGAAACTTTACAAAGACCTTTTACCGCGGAACTACAGATATGCAACAGCTTATTGGCGGAACAAAAGAAGGGCTTGAAAACTTTACTTCTTTTAGCTTGCGCAATTACTTGAACGGAACTGATACAACTTATGCTGGAAACTCGAAACTTGAGGAGATACTTACTGCTGCAAAAAGCACTAGTCTTTATTCTGAATCTGTTGATTCAGCAACAAGGGCTGCTTTAACACAAGGTTCTTCAATTCAAAGCCTCACTAGCAATAACGACACTTCTGTTGGAAATGTGTACCTTAAGTTTAGCATGAATCCCAAGAACAATCCTACTTATTCTGTTGGTGGAATGGATTTGTCTTCTACTGGTGGCGATAGCTATAGCAGTGTGCAGAGTGACGGTAACTATTATTACGGCTATTATTCAGGCTCCACCGTGAACTTGACCCTTTCTGCAGGGCTTGACGGTACCAGCCTTGATACTAGTACAATCACCGTTTACTACACTGATATTACTGCTAACGATAATAAAAATTATATCCTTTGGACTTGGAACAAGGTAGCTGCTATTGCCTACGCAAGACAGCAGAATTCGGCCTATGAAAATGCTACAGATGAATCCGTATATGCCTCTATTGCAGGTACAACTGACGCTGCAAAATCAAACCATTATACTCCTACAGATTCTAGTCAGAATGATTCAAGTTTGCAGATTTCTACTACTATAAAAGATGGATTTGTTTCCGGCCACTGCTATGCCTTTTCTATAAGCGGGCAGGACATAAATGAGCAGGATATTGTTGAGGATAGCAGCAATGGTTATGGTTTCTTTGCAAAAACAAATGAACAGGCTCCTACGCTTACTGTAACTTCTGGTAAAGACAATATGTCCGTAATCAATGCAGACGATATTTTAGGCGGAGCATTCGGCTACAAAGGAACTGTAGAATCTACAGCCTCTCTTACAGGTTCTGAATATGTAGTTGACATAGATGGTACAAGTCAAAAGGGAAACCTGACTATAAGCGGAAATTCAAGTCCTTACACTTGGGATTTTAGTTTGACTCCTGATTCTAATCTGAAAAGCAAGATTTCTTCTGAAGGGCTCCATACCATAACTGTTACAATAAACGCGACCAATGGTGGCGGAACCCAGTCAGTAACCCGCACCCTCTACCTAGACACAAAAGCACCTGAAGTTTCAAACCTTTCGCTTAGCGGGGATGGTGTACAAAAGGATTCTTCTGCAACAAGCACAGATTCCTATTTTATAAACATAAGCGAAAAGTTCAGCTTGTCCGGTACATCTTCAGATAATTACAAAATTGGCTCAACTACTTATTCTATAACTGGCATCGCATCTGATGGTTCTGCAAAGACTGTAACTCCTGCCCCCTCTAGTAGCACAGAGGTAAGCTGGTCTTTTGTAGACATAGATTTGAAAGACTTTGCCACACAGGACAATGCCCCCGATGCTATCCTGAACGTCACTGCAACAGACGCAGCAGGAAACAGCCACAGTTACACCGTAAACTTAGAGTTTGACACCACAGCCCCAGTTTGGAAAGAGGACAAGTCTGATTCAAATGAAAACGGTATAGACTTTACAGTGGAATCTAGCAAAACAGAAGAGGACTGGTTTAAGTCTGCCATGCTGACTGTTTCCGGTGCCTTTACAGAAGAGGGTAGCGGCATTGCCACCGTTTACTATTGGATTATGAA
>CAJOQA010000038.1 GCA_905236465.1 uncultured Treponema sp. | reverse complement strand
GAATTTATTTCCCTACATATATATTTGCCGGAAGATGCATTTTTATACAAAATTTCTCCCAAAAAATTGTCTAAAAATAACAAACGCTGACTACTATATATATAGATAAGGAGGCAATATGGCATTCAAAAACAGGAAATATAAAGATTCTGTATTTACGGATTTATTTGGGTCGGATCGAGATGGAAAAAAGAACTTTCTTGATTTATACAATGCGCTATCTGGAAGTGATTATAAACTGGAAGATGTAACACTTGAACGTAAAATAATAGAACAGTCTCTTTACAAGACTTATAACAACGACGTAAGTTGGGAAATTGATGGTAAACTGATAGTTCTTGTTGAACATCAATCAACGATAAATGAAAACATGCCCTTCCGTTGTCTTGAATACGTTACCCGTATCTACGAGGAACTTGTGCCGCCAAATCAGCGCTACGCAGAAAAAGTTTATAAGTTGCCTAATCCTGATTTTTATGTGGTCTATGTTGGAAAAAAGACAATTCCTGCAGAAAGTGAACTGCGACTGTCTGATGCATTTTACAAAAAGGACGGAAATAATCTGGAACTTGTTGTAAAAGTAAAAAACTGTTCTGACTCAAAAACATTGAAACTTGCAAAAGACTGTGCTATCCTAAAACAGTATTGTCAGTTTTTAGAACTTGTTGAACGTATTTACAACAAAAAATTTCCAAAAACTTCATTTCGTAAGGCAATAGAAACGGCAATATCACAAGACATTTTGTCAGATTACTTAGGGCGAAAGTCTCGGGAGGTTATAAACATGTTATGTGCAAAGTATGATTATAAGATGGATATAGCCGTAAAGAAGCAGGAAGCTTACGAAGATGGCCTTGCAGATGGATTAAAACAAAAAGCCGTGGAAGATGCAAAGAATTTTTATAAAAACGGTGCTTCCTTAGAACTAATATCAAAATCACTTGGAATTACATTGGAAGAAGTAGAAAAAATTGTAAGTGATGTTACTGAAAAGGAAATGTGATTTAAAAAAAAGAGCCCTTTGGAGTTAGAAACTTCAAAGGGTTCTTTTTAGTTATTTGTGTTTATTTAGAGGCTTGCAAATACTGGAATTTTCTTCAAAATGAAATTTGTAATTGGAAGAGTTGTTGGAGCTGTATCAGAAACGGTTTTCATCTGAACCCCAACCATAATTGAAACATCTGCCTTTGCTGCAGCCGTAGTTGCTTTTGCAGAACCAGAGATTGAGGCATTTGCAGATAAAGTTCCTGCAACTGCACTACCATCATCACCGCCGAACCAGTTAGCACAAATCCAACTTGTAGCAGGTGTTGTTCCCTGTACGAAAACTTGTATTACATTTCCTAAAGCTGTTGAAGATGGAATTGTTCCTGAAACAGTAATGCTTTCTCCAATTTCAAAGTCAACTGCAGAAGTTGTAATATTACCATAATGATTTTTTGCATCTTTTGAATCAGTTTCCGATAGAGAAAGTGAAAGATTTTCGGAAGAATAAACTGTTGGGAATACTGTATCAACATCAGCCTTCTTGATATAAACAACAAATAAATCTTTGATGGCTACTGTAAGGTCTGAATTTGCATTTATACCATTTGAAATTCCAATCTGAACATTTGTTAACTTAGCATCTGCAGTAACGTCATATCGTGCCGCAAAAATATGAGTAGTTTCTGTGATACCGTCAGCTACCCACACTTGGCCTATAGTGCTACTCCAATCCAGATTTGTCTGAAAGCCTAGTGATTTAGCATCAAGAGCTTCGTTAAATTCCAATGTACCCTGTACATAAAGAACATCACCTTCTTTTACAGCAACTCCATCTGCGGAATAATAAACTGTAAGTGATCCTCCAATACCCCAATCTTCTCCATTTGATCCTGTATTTTTTTTTGTTGCGATTGCAGCTGCAGCTTCTGTTTTATTATCAACAAGATAAGTTACATAATCTGCATAATATGCTTTTGTTGTCTCCGTTTTATTACCATCGCCAGATTTTTCTTCTTCCCCATCCCCACTCTCAGTAG